>CAJTKB010000030.1:0-14363 GCA_910576925.1 uncultured Bacilli bacterium
AATTATTATTAATACTAACAAAATATTATAATTAATATTTTTACTTAATAATATGAAAAATAAAGAAAAAATTATTCTTGATACTGTAATAAAATTAACTAAAAACTTCATAAATTTATTATTCATCTGTTGCCTCCACATTTAATTATATTCTTGTATTTATAAATAATTAATAAGTAAATAAAAAAATAAAGCTTACTTTTGATAAAGCTCTATTCTCATTTTTATCTCTGAAGTTCCTAATATTTTTAAAATATCATAAAGATTTGGAGTTTCTTTTCTACCAGTTACAGCGTGTCTTATCATTTCACATATCGTTCCAATATGTCCTTTATAACTATTTGGATTTTCCTTATATTCTTTTGTTGTTTTAGCATAACCATTACTTTCAGCAAGTTGTTGTATCTTTTGATACCATTCTTCTTGTGAATCCTTTTCATTGTATATATCTACATATTTATTTAAAATATCAAGATCATTTTCTTTCTCTATTTGAGAGTAAGTCTCACTATTGTAAAATAATTCATCAAACATATAACTTGCCTCTATTTTTACATCTTTATAAGTAGCAATATCTTTTCTTGGACGTTTACCGTTTCTTTCTATATTAAGAAATGCTATAAGTCTATCTTTATTCTTAGACATTATATCAAAAAACTCTTCATCATACTTTCTATAGTATTTTAAACTATCATTATAAATCTCTTCAGCTGTTAATCTAGAAAAGTAAGTACGACAAATATTATTCAATTTTTCTGTATCGAAGAGAGTTCCTCCTGTAGGCATTTTTTTAAAAGAAAATTGAAAATCCATATAAGACTTATCACTATTTTGTAAATACCATTCTTCAAAATTAGTATTAATTATAGTTGCTAAAAAAAGTTTAACAGCCTCAACCGGAATTCCTTCTTCGGCATAATATCCTACTGAAAATTCTGGATCCTTTCTTTTACTAAGTTTACGAGTATTACCATTTTCTTTCTTAGTAAGTGGAGCATAATGAGCATATTTAGGTGTTTTAAAACCTAAAATTTGAGATAGTTGCAAATGTTTTGGATAACTTGGTACCCATTCATCTCCTCTAATAACAACTGTAGTCTGCATTAAGAAATCATCTACTATATGAGCAAAGTGATATGTTGGTAATCTATCCTTTTTCATAATCACTTCATCGATAATATTTTCAGGAAGAGTAATATCACCTTTTATTAAATCGTGTAAAACAACTTGTTTATTAATATCACCAGGAGATTTTATCCTAATAACATAATCATCATTATTAGAAATATGCTTTTTAACTTCTTCTAAAGATAAATCTCTATCTACTGCATAATGTCCATAAACTCCAAGAGCTTCTTTTCTAAGTTCCTGTCCCTCTCTAATATCATCTAGTTCTTCTTTAGTCATAAAGCAAGGATAAGCTAGACCTTTCTTTAATAAGTCTTTAATATACACTTGATATATTTCCCTACGTTCACTTTGAATATATGGACCATATTTCCCACCATTAAAAGCACCTTCTTCTGGCATTATTCCATATTCATTTAAAGTATCGCATATTAACTTTTCGGCCCCTTCAACGAAACGTTCTCTATCAGTATCTTCAACTCTTACATAAAAAACACCTTTACTTTGAGATGCAAAAATATAATCAAGAAAAGCACTTTCTAAATTTCCTATATGCATAAAACCAGTAGGAGAAGGTGCAAATCTAGTTACTTTTTCTCCTTCTTTTAAAATTCTCTTTGGATATCTTTTTTCAATGTCAATTGGAGTTTCTTTAATATCTGGTAGTAATAAATTAGCTAACTCTTCTCTTTCTTCTGTACTCATAAAATTCTCCTTTTTCTCTTTAAAACATAGTATCTAAACAATGTTTAATTTATCATTTTTAAATAGAAAAGTCAATTGTATAAAAAGAAAAAGATAGATAAATTCTATCCTATTTTTTTCACAGACTGTTCTAATGTATCTGAAGAAGTGTCTGTTAAAACATCCATAATATTTGGAACATTTTCTTTACTAAAATCATAATCTATTTCTTCTAAAGCCTTCTCATTTCTTTTTTCTAAATTACTATATATGTTAGAGAAATAATAATCTTTATTATCTTTTTTATAGGCATAACCCCAACCTATTTCTAGATATTCACCCATATTAAGTAGTTTTTTTCTTAACTCACTTGCTGTTAAAAATCCTTTTTCATTAGTATCATCTAAATATATATCTTGAGTCATACCATTTACTCCTATTACTTTTTTAGCTACATACCTTCTTATAACTCGTCTATCTATTTTTCTAAACATTTTCTCATTTTTTTCAGAAGAGCCAATATTATTATAAGGTTCTTGATATTCTTCGATATGAGCTCCTTCCAATATATATAAAATAGATTTAACATCACTAATTCTACTATAATATTTAGGTTCAATATTCATAAACATATTATTTAAACTTATAGCTTCTTCTTTATCGAAATCATATCCTAACTCTTCCCTTGCTTGTATATTTCTTAAAGCTATATCATTAAATGTTTTTGAATATATTTCCTCATCTCCATTAATATATTTATATCCCCAACGAATTCCTAAATAACCCTTATCAATTATTCGCTGTCTCAATTCATCATATGTATAAGATTTCTTTTCATTATCATCAGCAAAAAATATAGTATATACATTTTTAGAAGCATCAATAGTCTTAATAGCAGTATATTTTTCAACAACTCCAAAACCTAAACCATCATAAAGATCCCCCATTATATAAGCTACAGACTTAACATCTTGAACAAAACTAGATTTATCATTTAAATTTAAATCACTAATATTTATCGCTTCTACTTTACTAAAGTCATAACCAAGATCTCTTTTAATAGCAGCATCTCTTTGTTCAATATTCTGATATAAAATGGAATAACGTGTTTTATCATTACTAGTATAACTAAATCCCCAATTAATTTCATAAGGTTTTTTTTCATTTTTTAACCTCTTCATTAATTGAAAACCTGTTATATAACCATTTTTATTAGAATTATCCAAATATATTTCCTGCTCTACTCCATTATCATCACATGTCTTAACAATCTCATATCCTGCTATAATGTTTTTAGTCTCATAAAATTCACTATTTTGATCTATTGATACTATATATAAAATAGACTTTATGTTCTTAACATCCTCCATAATATCCCCCTTTTATAACGAGCATATTATAACACAAATATTAAAAAAAAGCAAATTAATATTTTTTAATAGTTATTAATTTGCTTAAAATTCTTTCTAAAGATAGCCACATTCTTGAGAAAAGTCTTTATTTTACTTTTGAAGCTGAGCATTAATTAATTCGCTTTGAATATACAACAGGATTAGTTAAAATATAATCTCTAAATTGATAAAAATTCTGACCATACAAAGGTTTACTATATTCTATAATATTTATATCATCGTTAATGTCAGACTTTGCACAAGAAAGTTGCATTTCTATATATTTATCAAAAACCTCTTCCATATTGTCAAAAGGATATATACCATTACTACCTTTAAATGTTGTTTCAAATAAATTATAACTATTATTATCATAATACACCAAAAATGAATGATTATGATATTTTGTAAAATAGGTTTTAACTAAGTAATTATTATAACTAAACCAAGATCTTGCAAACTCCACCTGATCATAACATAGACCATACTTACTTTTTAAAACACTATCTGGACTTTGTAAAAAGTAACTATTAAATAAAAGTTGCTCATAAAGCTCACTATTTCTTATTTCCTTTCTCGAATAAACTAGCATATCATAACTAGAGATAAAACCATATTTTATATTTTCTCTCATAAATTCATAAAGTTGTCTAGGATTTTTTACATCATTAAATTCCATATATTCTCCTATTATACCAAAAATCTACTTTCTTCTAATATATCTATCCGTATCTTCTAAAATATAATTAGCTAAATCAACAGCTTTAATACTAGCAACATTATTCGCACAATATACCATAACTAATATGATGTTTGCCTTCTTTATAATAAATAGAGATATAACCTATAGGATAATCATTATAATATGAAATAAATGCCGAATTAATATTTTTAGATAAACAATCTTCTGTTTTCCGCCTTTCTATTCTAGCAATAGAATAATTAATGTTTCCCAAATATCTTTTAACACTATCATCACTATTAAGTTTATTTATAACTTCAATATGCTCATAATTATCCTTGCTATACTCTTCCAAAACAAAATTATCTAAATGTATTTTCATATCATATCACCAACACAATAATAGTAACATAATTTTTATAAAAATAAAAGGATGTTACTTTGACATAACATCGCATATTAAATTGCTAATTTCTGTTGGATCATCTACATTTAAGCCTGCTATCATTTTGGCAGAACTATAAAGTATTTTAGTATATTTCTCAAATGTTTCCTTATCTGTTTTATATAAATCCTTTATCTTATTAGCTATAGGATGATTTTCGTTTATTTCTAAAACTGTTTGAGCCTTTATTGGTATATCATTAGGCATTGCCTCAAATACTTTTTGCATCTCAATTGAAACATCACCTTTAGTAGATAAACAAACTGGATGACTCTTTAACTTGCTAGTAAACTTAATATCGCTTACTTCTTTTAATAATTCTTTCATATCTTTTAATAAATCACTATTTTCTTCATTTAGTTTTTTAGTTTTTTCTTTTTCTTCATCACTTTCAAGATCAAGTTCATCCTTGCTTACATTGATAAACTTATGCCCCTCATATTCTTGAAGTGCTGTTAAAGCAAACTCATCTACATAATCAGTTAAATATAAAATATCATATTCTTTTTCTTTGACTTGTTCAACTTGTGGCAACTTATCTAATTTATTAATAGACTCACCACTTACATAATATATAGCCTCTTGTTCTTTCTTCATCGCTTCTACATATTCTTTTAAAGTTACATTTTTCTTATTACTTGAAGAATAAAACATTATTAAATCTTTTAATTTATCTTTATCTGTTCCATAATTATTGTAAACTCCATACTTTAGTTGTGTACCAAACGTTTTAAAGAAAGATTCGTACTTTTCTCTATCATTTTTAAGCATCTGCTCTAATTCTTTTTTTATTTTTGATTCAATAGATTTAGCAATAACTCTTAAATTATTAGACTTTTGCAAAATTTCACGTGATATATTTAATGATAAATCCTCACTATCTACTATTCCTTTTACAAAGCTAAAATAATCTGGTAATAAATCAGCACATTTATCCATTATTAGAACACCACTTGCATACAAGCTTAATCCCTTTTCATAATCCTTTGTATAATAATCATATGGTGCATGACCTGGAATAAACATTAAAGATTTATATGTTGTAGTTCCTTCTACTGATGAAGTAATCACTTTTAATGGTTTTTCATAATCATTAAATTTATCCATATAAAAATTATCATATTCGTCATCTTCTACATCTTTGCTATTTTTCTTCCATAAAGGAATCATAGTATTAATTACTTCAATTTCTTTTTTATCTTTATACTCATTTTTCTCTTTATCAACTAATTCATGCTTTGTAAGCTCCATTTTAATAGGATATCTAATATAATCAGAATATTTTTTTACTAATCCCTTAATATAATCTTCATCTAAATAATGATCAAAACATTCTGTATCAGTATCTTCTTTTATATAAAGAACTATTTTAGTACCAACTTTATCATATTTAGTTTTTTCTATACTATAGCCATCAGCTCCTGTTGAAGACCAAACATATGCATCACTACTATCTATACTCTTACTAGTAACTTCTATTTTATCACTTACCATAAAAGCTGAATAAAAACCTACACCAAATTGCCCTATAATATCAATATCTTTTTTCTTATCAAGATTTTCTTTAAAAGCTAAAGAACCACTCTTTGCAATAGTACCAAGATTATTTTCAAGTTCTTTCTCATCCATACCACAACCATTATCAGTAATAGTTAATGTTTTATTAGAACTATCTATATCGATTCTTATTTCAAGTTTTTCTCTATCTACTTTTACTTTCTTATCTGTTAAACTCCTATAATAAAGTTTATCAATTGCATCACTTGCATTAGATATAAGCTCTCTTAAAAATATATCTTTATTTGTATAAATAGAATTTATCATTAAATCTAATAATCTCTTTGATTCAGACTTAAACTGTTTTTTCATTAATAATCATCTCCCAATAAATGTTATAGCACTAATTCTAGCACTTGTCAACAATGAGTGCTAAATAGCAAATTATTACTTTTTCTTAAATGTTTTCTTTCTATTTCGATAATCAATTACAGCTTGCCTAAATTCTTTTAATTCCCTTCTATTATACTTTTCAATTTTTGGGAAAGCTTGTAATAATCTATTAAATGAAAAGTCATGACTTTTTATAACTTTTATTACCTCACGTCTAGCCTCTTCAGTAGCATCCCTTCCGGCAAATTTACTTAAATTAGTTCTAACACTAGAAAGTGCTATTACCGTAAATGTTAAATCCGTTAAAAAAATTAAAGCCAAGAAAACTGCCAAAATTTCTATAATTGAAGTTGGAATTAATGATAATATTCGAAGAACAAAAGGATAATATGTATAAATTAAAAACAGACCTGCTATTCCAAATAGCATAGAATTTTTCAAACAAATTCTACCATTATAATTAAAAGGTTCATGAGAATAATCCCACCACCTAACCTTAAAAATTTTCTCCATTAAATAGCTAGTTATATATTCTATAAAACTACAAAGTATTACACTCATCCAAAAGAAAATAAGTGGATCATTTCTATACTTCGCTAACACAAAAGCAATTAAAACAGTTCCTACACCATAAATAGGAATATATGGACCTAATAAAAAGCCTCTATTATACACTACTTTTCTACTCTGAATACTGCAAAATGTTATCTCTACAAAATACCCCAAAACTGAAGAAATAAAAAAAATTAAAAACAAATTACAAATATTATAAAACATACTACAACTACACCACCTATTTTATTATATTCATTTTATCATATATAAATAATATGTCAAAAAATATATAATGAGTTAGTAGTATTACTATATAAGCTACTTTATTAATGATTATATAAAATTGTCATACATCAAAATAAAAAAGATGTCAGTAAACATCTATGGATCTAATCTATTTGGTCCTCTAAATAAGAACTGGGTCTCTTTTATACTAGGTATATCTAAAAGAAGCATAGTAAGTCTATCTATTCCAATAGCAAAACCACCATGTGGAGGACAACCATATTTAAAAAATTCTAAATAAAATTTAACATCATTATCTAATTTTTTCTCTTTCGCATTTTTTACTACTTCATTATATCGATGTTCTCTTTGAGCACCAGTTGTTATTTCAACGCCTTTCCAAATTAAATCATAACCTTGTAGAACACCATTTTCATCTCTCATATGATAAAATGCACGTTTTTCAGCTGGAAAGTCCACAACAAACATAAATTCGTGATTATATTTTTCCTTGGCAAGACGATATACTAATCTCTCTGCTTCAGTAGTAAGATCTGTCTTTTCTCCATCACTTACTTTATAACCATATCTTTCGTCTAATTCTTTATAAATATCTGCAAGAGTCATTACAGGAAAAGGAAGGGTTGGAACATTAATATCTATACCAAAAACACTAGAGATACTTTCACCATACTTTTCTTTAACTTTTAAAAGAGCATATCTAAGCATATCAGCTTCTAGCTTCATAACATCTTCATAACTATCAATATAAGAAAATTCAACATCAAAGCTAGTAAACTCTGTAGCATGTCTAGAAGTATTTGAATTTTCTGCTCTAAAACAAGGAGCCACTTCGAATACCTTACTAAAACCACTTGCTATAGCCATTTGCTTATAAAATTGAGGAGATTGGGCAAGATAAGCTTTTCTATCAAAATATTTTACCTCAAAAACCTCGGCTCCACTTTCACTTGCAGTCTCAATAAATTTAGGAGTATGAATTTCCATAAAATCATTCTCATATAAATACTCTCTCATATATCTCACAAGTTCTGTTTGTACTTGAAACATTAATATATTCTTATCACTTCTAAGGTCAATAAAACGATAATCAAGCCTAGTATCAAAATTAACTCCCTCTAAATTTTTATAATTAAATGGAAGTTCATTTTCACTAGTACTAGTAACTTCTATTTTAGTTGGAATAATTTCCATACCACCCATTTTAACCTTTGGAGCATCCATTAACATTCCCTCTATTTTAACAGTACTTTCAAGTGGTAAATTACTAACTATTTCAACAAGTTCTTTATTTTTTTCCTCGCTTTTTTCTACTGTTACTTGCACTTTACCTGTAGAATCTCTAATAACAATAAATTGAACCCATTGTAAGTCTCTAACATTATCAACAAATCCACTAAATTCTATAACTTCACCTAAATATTTTTTCAAATCTTTTGCATATATTTTCATTTCTACACCTCTTTTTAATGCTTATGATTATGACAATCTAAACAGTGTCCATCATCACCACATTCTCCACTACATTCAATATCATAATCAAATGTTTCATCATCAGCTAGTTGTTCATCTAAATAATATATTAAATACTCTATTTCTATTAAGTTTTCTTCTTTTGTCGCATTATTTTTAACCATTACTTGTCCATTATTTAAATCATCACTATTCAAAATAATCAAAAATTTACTTTTTAATCTATCTGCTTGTTTAAATTGAGCTTTTAAACTTCTTTTAGTATATTCTGTATCACAAATAAAACCTGCCATTCTAATTTCTTGCGCTAAATACATTGCATATTTCTTCTCATCTTCATTAACATACATTATAAAACAATCTAAATAATCTTTAATAGGTAGATCTATTTTCTCTTCTTTTAAAGCCATAACAAGTCTATCTAGGCCCGATGCAAATCCAATACATGGTGTATCTGGACCACCAAGTTCTTCAACTAAGCCATTATAGCGACCCCCTCCACCTATTGCTAAACTATTTCCATTAATATCAGCTTTTATTTCAAAAACAGTATGACTATAATAGTCAAGTCCTCTAACAATTGTTGGAACAACTTCATACTCTACCTCTAATAAATCAAGATATTCCTTAACTTTTTCAAATCTTTCTCTACTATCATCATTTAAATAATCTATAGTCTTAGGAGCATTTTTTATAATATCCTTATTTTCATCAACTTTACAATCTAAAATCCTTAAAGGATTTTTATTAATTCTATCATTACAATCATCACATAAGAAACTAAGATGAGGCTTAAAATAATTTATTAATTCTTCTCTATAAGCTACTCTACTTTCATTATCACCAAGAGAATTTATTTCTACTTTTACATTTTTTAATCCTAACATTTTATATATATTAACAGCCGCTGATATAATTTCAGCATCTCCCATTGGATCATCACTTCCAAGTATCTCCATTCCAAATTGTGTAAGTTCTCTCTCTCTTCCAGCTTGCGGTCTTTCATACCTATACATTGTTCCGTTATAATATACCTTTACAGGAAGATTGTCACCATACATTTTATTTTCTATAAAACTTCTTACAACTCCAGCGGTTCCTTCAGGACGAAGAGTCATATTCCTATCACCCTTATCCTTAAAGTCATACATCTCTTTAGTAACAATATCAGTAGTATCGCCTATTCCTCTATGAAATAATTCACTAGACTCAAAAATAGGTGTACGAATATAATTATAATTATATTTTTCCATTACACTATCAATTATTTCTTCAATATATTTCCATACTTTTGCATTACTACCATATATATCATTAGTTCCTTTAGGTTTTGTTATCATATTATTTCTCCTATCTTTTCTTTATAATATTTTTATCATAAACAGGTTTTATATAAGTACAAGCATTTTCTAAATAAAATGCTCCAGGATATATCATTTCACATCTTTTATCATTATCTAATAAATCATAGTAATAATAATCATTAGAACTATGTCTAAAAAGAGTATTTCCCTTTTTACTTGTATTTACTATAGAAGTAGCACTATAATCATCTATTCTTCTTCCAGTATACAAATTAGATACCCCATTTTTTAAAACATAACTGCATAATTTTTCCTTAGAAATAAAACCTATTTCAAATTTATTAGTCAAAATATCTTTTACCAACTTTAATTCATCTAGCATAAACTACTCCTTCCAAATCTATAGTAAATATTATACAATATATTAGAAAAGAAATAAATAAAATTTAAATACTTAGATAAAATTATAATTAAACTACTCACTAAGAAGTTCATCAAGTCTCACTATTGAGTAACCTCTTTGATTTATATAATTAATTACTGTCTTTAACTCATTTGTAGAATTACTCATTCTAATAATTGAACCACTATTTAAACTATTTTTTATTGTTTTATAAGGATTATTTCTAGCATTTATACTAGGAAGTACTGTATGTAATTCTAATTTTTTACATAAATTAAGAACTCTATACTTTTTATAATCATTAAAACAAAACTTACTTTTTTCTCCTTTAATATCATTTAAAATACCAATAGCCGTTTTAAAATACATTTCTTCATAATTACCATTATAGCTTAGAACTTCTACTTCATAACCTGTCTCTATCATATTTTTTATAAAGCTTCTATTATTTTCTATAAAAAGTCCATCCACAAAGAAAGTTGCACTAACATTATTATCAGAAAGAATAGTAAGTAAATCTATAATATTATCATCTCTACCTACAGTAAAAACAAGTCCTACTTTCATACTATCATCTCTACCACTAACAATATATTTATCATAATTATCATTTAATGATATAGTAGGCTTTTCTTCTCCAAAAGCATACAAACTATCATTATAATTACCATATCTAAACATTTTATTAAAACTTTCATTAACCTCAACCTTAATACCATTTATTCCTGGAATAATAGTATCGTCTTCTATAATTGCATTAACCGCTTCAGTCTCATATTTTTCTTTTTCACTATTAATAACTTTCATAATAGGATTATTGCTTTTAACAATATCTACAGCAACCTTTGTATAATAAAAACTAAATAATAGTAAAAAAACAGAAATAATAACTTTATATATTTTTTTAAACATCATATCACCATTAAAATATATGTCAAATAATCAAAGAAAAAGAACATTAAAGGAATATATGGAAAGTTTAAATTGCTTGGTATGGTAAGTATATGATAAAATTTTAAAACTCCTTCAATGTCCAGTAGCATAATATCACATAATAAATTATATATAAAACAGTCAATTCAGTAAAAAAAAAGAAATACAACTAATAAAAAGCATATTTCTAATATCAATTATAAAAATTCATCTTATTTTAGTTCTAAAATTACATAAACTGTTACTTCTATTTTTATTGACAATTTTTAATGTAATTAAATATATAACAAGTCCATATATTATATTTAAAATAATAGAATGACTAATCTTATAAATAAGTCTATCAAATGTAATTGGTACTAAATCAAATATTAAAATACAAAGTGCAAAAGTAGATTCATATATAATGATTATCAAAATCAAATAAAACATAACCCTAAAAACAGTAACAGGAAAATTTTTATAGATAAAAATACTTATATAACCTAAAAATACAAAAATAAATCCATTAAAGAAAAGTAAATTGGTATATAATAAATCATAAATAATTCCTAATATAAATAAATAAATCAAGTAATTCTTATTATTTTTAAAAAAAAGTGGATATAAAATAAAAGTTAAAATAACAGTAAACATAGGAGTAAAAAGAGTTAAATCATTTACAAGATATGGTAAATAGTTAGTAAGAATACCATCTACTATTATTGAAATTATACTAATGATTATAATAGCAGTCATTATTTATTCTCCTTTAGTATTGTCACATAATGAATATTAGAAAAATCTTGACTTGTTTCAACATATAAAGTTTTACTAATATTATATCTATCGCTTTCAATTTTTTTTACTCTACCTATGTATATTCCTCTTGGAAACAAACCACCAAGTCCACTCGTTAAAACAACATCTTCTTCTTTAACATTACTATCCTTTGAAACTCCAGTAACAGTTATAGTATTGCTTTTTTTATCATATCCATTTAGTATTGCGTAAGTGTCCCCACCACCTGTACTAATAGATACTGATACTTTATAATTTAAATCATCTGAAGTAATTAATTTAATCTCACAAGAATTATCACTAACTTTAGTTGTTTTTCCGATTAAGCCACCTGTTGATAATACAGCCATATCTTTTTTTATTCCATCTTTTTTACCTTTATCTACAGTAATAGTATTAAACCAATATGATTTATTTCTTGATAAAACAGTAGCATTAACTGTTTTATATTCTGTAAATGTTTTATTAAGCTCTAATGCATCTTTTAATTCTTCTATTTCCTTTTCTAGACTACTATTAACATTCTTTTGAATAAGATAAGTATCTGACATATCTTTATTTTTATCCACATTAAGGAAAACAAAAGGATACATTACAACTTTTTCTATCACAATACTAATATTTTTCAAATATCCCTCTACTATTCCCATATTACGATCAAGTTTTAAAGAATAAAAAAAACAAGATATAACAAGTAATACAATAACACAGATAACTATTACTCTATTTTTATTTTTCTTCTTATTTTTATACATATAATCAACTCTTTTTCCTGTTTTTATTATAGTACAAAGTATCCTAAAGAACAACTAAAGATTCAAAATATCATGGTTTTCATAAAAACTATAATAAGTATTATTTCCTACTATAATATGATCAATTATTGGTATTTTATTCACACAACCTATTTCAACTAAACTTTTAGTAAACAAAATATCTTCCCTACTAGGATTAGTATCCCCAGATGGATGATTATGTATACATATAATTGATGAAGCACTTGTTAAATAAGCTTCTTTAAATATTTCTCTTGGATGAACTACACTTCTATTAATAGTACCTTTAAATAAAAGTTTTCTCTCAAGTAATTCCTGTTTATTATTCAAATATAAACAATAAAATTCTTCTTGCATTTTACCAACAAACAAGTCTTGACAAAATTCAAAAATTTCTTTTGCATTAAGCAATTTTTCTTTATGTTTAGGGGAATTTAAATAAATTCTTTTACCAAGTTCAATAGCAGAAGTTATCTCAATTGCCTTAACTTGACCAATCCCCTTTAAGGAAATTAATTTATTTAGAGAAACATCTTTTAAATATTCAATTCCACCTACTTCATTAAGCACATTAATAGCAAGATCCATAGAACTATACTCTCTAGTGCCTGTTTTTATTATAATTGCAAGTAACTCTTGATTTGAAAGTCCACTAGCACCTACTCTCAAAAATCTTTCTCGCGGTCTTTCATTTTTTGGTATATCTCTAACATACATAAAATTACCTCCTATTATATTGTTCGAGATAACCTTAAAAATTTATACTATTTATTCAAAACCATTTCTTCATAACTTGATAAAATAACAGAATTTATTGAATCAATTTCATTATTTGATTCTGCATTACTAAGCAGTATATCAAACTGTTCTAGATTAGTTAAAAAATCTTTATTTTTAATCTCTCTTTCGTAAAAATATAAATTATAACCCATTTTATTGTAAATAGAACTTATTTTTTTTAAATTTTCTTTATTCTTACTAATTCCTACATAAACATAATAATTATTATTTTCTTTAACGACCAACTTGTTTTGAATATCAACAGTATCATTTTCCATGCTATTCTTATCTTTATAAACACCCAATTGCAATAAATATACATAGTTGTCCTTTTTTATATTTAAAGCATACACATCACTAATTTTATCATAAATAAGCTTACCACTAAAAACACCTAATATTATTATTGATATTATAATAATTATATTTTTTTTCATATTATTATCACCATATCAATAGTAACAATAAAAGAATATCTATTTTGTCGAAAAAAAGTTATAAAAACAAATTTTACAACTTTATGTATAATACAACTTAAATAATCATAAAAAGCACTTCATATAAAAGTGCCTTTACTTTACTTTATTCTATCCTTTTACGTGCTATATTTATAAGAAACAATCCTGACAAGAATACTAAAATACCTATTATATACATATAAAATGGTGTATGTGCATAAGTATTTGGTACTTCTACTGTTGTAATATTAGCATCATTTGTAGTTTCATTATCATTATTATTAGTAATATCAGAATTATTGATAGTAGATGAATTATTAGGATTACCTGGATTAGTACTACTTCCTGTTGAAGCACTTGGTTTTGATGTATTACTTGACCCTGATCCTCCTGTACTACTTCCACCACTACTTCCTGTTGAACCACCTGGTTTTG
>CAJTKB010000030.1:14463-18826 GCA_910576925.1 uncultured Bacilli bacterium
TACTTCCTGTTGAACCGCTTGGTTTTGATGTACTACCTGATCCTCCTGTACTACTACTTCCTCCACTACTTCCTGTTGAACCACTTGGTTTTGAAGTTCCTGACGAATAATTTTTATCTACAACTTTTATAGTCACCTTATGATTAGTTGTATTACCATCAGAATCAGTAACATAGTATGTAATATAATAATTACCTGGCTTATTAAAACTTGAAGAACTAGTCGTATATTTAGTATTATCATTAGTTACCTTAATATTTCCATCCTCATTATCATAAACCTTAATTAAAGATCCTATGCTAGGTACTTTTCCAACAACATACTGTGAACTACCAATATATGTAATTATAGGAAATCCGCCTTGTTTAATTTTTGTAATTAAATCTTTATATTTCAATTTATCTTCTTCTTTTAAAAGATTATAATATAAAATTATTTTTTCTTTTTCTTTTGAATTAACTTTTTTATTATTTAACTCTTCAACTGTAACTTTTTTATTATAAGCATCTATTATAGAAATAATATTATTTTTTATAATTTGATATCTATCATTTTCATTCATACCACTATTTATACCAACAGTTATCTCTAAAGGTAATGTATTTATAATAATATTTTTATAATCATATTCAGTATTTATATCTTCTTTTATCAACACAATTTCATTACTATAATCATTTCCATCTAAAGAGGGAGCCTGCAAATAATAACCACCTACTGGCAAATTTGCTATTTCAATAATATTATTATTAATATTTACTCTTCTAATAATAGTATTACCATCTTTTATAAATAGTTCTTTACCCCTTACTTTTTTTAAATCATCATTACTTATATTTAATGTTAAACTACCTGTATTACTATATTTTTGATAAACCGAATTATCAACTAATCCATATTTTAATCTTATTGCTTCTCCATTCATAATCGTTGACAAACTTTCGCTAGTAACCATATCCTTTAATATCGTATGAACTGGATAATACTTACTATTTATTTTATCTTTAACCTCTTTAGAAAGCCCAAGATTCCAAGCCTCAATATATGGGATAACATTTACATTATACTTATCAGCAATTGCAAGAACATATAAATCTTGACTAGTTCTATTATCAAAGTTTATATTATTACTAATATTTTGTCTATACCAACTAAGTATTTTGGCATAAGTCATTGCACTATCAAAATGGTTAAATAAATTAGCAAGCATATATAATTTGGCACCATTATCCATTAAAGAATATTCTGTTCCTACTAATCTTTGACTATTTTTACTATCCTCAAGTTGTAATAATGTTTTAGAATTAGTTGCTACTGCATAGCTAAGTAGCTTATCATATTGAATATAATATAATATAATATCAGTTATAGCATCATCTCTATCAAAATTACCAATATAGCCATTTGCTAATGCACGTAATACATCTACATTTTCTCTAAAGAAAGCAAAAACACTATTATCAACACTTTTAATATAATTCGTATTATAACTAACCGCAGAACTATCTTGTGTAGTTGCTCTAAATAAATATTTTGTTCTTACATTTTGATCTGTTATATTAGTAGGATTAAATTCTAGTCCTACATATTCATCCATTTTATCTATTACTCTTTTATAATATCTTAAGAAAGCATCAATACCTCTACGTCTTATAATATCATTTATATCTTTATATGGCACTACAACAGAGATTGTTTCATTTTCTATAACAGAATAATCATTCTTATTATTTTTCCATTTATTCAAATAAATTCCTTCATTATCTTTATAATGATAATAATCAAGTTCTTGAGTATATTTATCATATTCCAATTCTACAATATATTTTTCATCTAAATCTATCGATTTTTTAGATAAAATCTCACTTTTAAAGAAAGGTACAGAACTATTCTTATTTTGTAAAGTTACCCAAGTTCCATTTTTTGATATAACAGTTTTACCATCTTTAGCAACATCATTAGTAATATAATCTACTATAACATCTGATTTTCCAGATACAACTCTAGCTTTCACACTAGTATTAGCAGGCAAGTAAATTCCAAGTATTTGCCTATCACTATAATTACTTTTTGAAAAGCCTGCTAAATCCATGTTCCAAACTGATGGAATAGTATATAATGTCCTTTCAACATTTATTTTAACATTATCATCATCTGTAACAATAACAGGTACTCTTATACTAGAAACATTTTTATGTGAATCAACTACCTTATAATCAATATAATAGCTACCAATCTCATTAATCTTTACGTTATTAGTTGAAGTAATTTTATCTGTTAAATCTCCATCTTCAAAGTCTCTTGCAAAAATTCTAAAACGTGCATCCAAAACATTAAATTTATCTAACATTCCTTTTTTTACAGTTATCTTAGTTGCACCATAAAACATAGGTGCATTCTTTGTACTCCAATAACTACTCTCATTTAATTTTGTAGTCGTTTTATTTACTGCATATACATTAGTAATATAAAATGGTAATACATTACTTAATAGCATAGAAATCATTACTACAATATTTAATACTTTTTTCATATTATCCCTCATCTCCCCTTAGTACTTGGCACATATTATACTACAAAACTTTATAAAAATCAAGTAAAAACGTCAATACTAATTCAATACACAAGTATAAAATATTTAATTAAATCATTAAAAAATAGGTAAAATTACCTACTCACAATAAAAATATACTAAAACTCAACTTCTTCTAAATACAAAATATCCTTATTTAACATTCTAGCATATTCTATCTCACTTTTTGTACTACTTCCAATATAACCATCTACATTAACTACAAATATACTATCTGACATTGCAATTCTTTGCTTATGCATTTTCCCTAAAATATCAAATTGCTCTTCTGTAAATGAATCCTTATCTTCATTAGTTGGATATACTACACTTAATACACAATATCCTTCAAGTTCTAATTTTTGAGCCTGTTCCATCATTTCCTTTTGAAACTTCAAACTTCCACACATTGTAATTACTTTAGCACATTTTTCCATTATTTCTCCTCCTTTTATGCAATTATCATAACATACAAAATATTATTTCTACTAGTTTTTAATATTTACTCATAAACTTTTATAGGAGGAATTTATGAATAAATATAAAATTTGTGTATATGCAATAACAAAAAACGAAGAAAAATTTATCGATAGATGGTATGAATCTATAAAAGAAGTTGATAAAATTTTTGTTCTTGATACAGGTTCTACTGATAATACTGTAAAAAAACTAAAAGAAAAGGGCATAATTGTTAAACAAGAAATAATTGATCCTTGGAGATTTGACATTGCCAGAAATAAATCACTAGATATGGTTGATTTGGATACAGATATTTGCATTTGTGTTGATTTAGATGAAGTTTTTGAAAAAGGATTTAGAGAAAAATTAGAAAAAGTATGGCAAAAAGATACCACCCACTTACGATATAACTATAATTGGAGTTTAGATGAAAATAATAAACCAATTGTAAACTTTTATATTGAAAAAATACATAGTAGAAAAAATTATAGATGGAAACATCCTGTTCACGAAGTACTAGAATATACTGGAAACTCACCTGAAAACTTTTTAACAACAGATGAAATAACAGTTAATCATTATCCAGATAATACTAAATCAAGAAATTCATATCTACCTCTTTTAGAATTATCTGTAAAAGAGGAACCTGAAGATGATAGAAATATGCATTACCTTGGACGAGAATATATGTATTATGGTAAATATCAAGAAGCAATAGACACTTTAGAAAGACATTTAAATTTAAAATCTGCTACTTGGAGAGATGAAAGATGTGCTTCAATGCGTTTTATTGGCAGGAGTTATAAAGCATTAAAAAGATATAAAGAAGCAGAAATGTGGTATCTAGAGTCTATTAAAGAAGCTCCTTATTTAAGAGATGGTTATGTAGAACTGGCACTTTTATATTATGAATTAAAAAATTATGAAAAAGTATATGAATATTGTTTAGAAGCAAAAAAAATAACTAGTAATACAAAAACATATATTAATGAAATATTTACTTTTAATGAAACAGTTGATGATCTATTATCAATAAGTTGCTATTACTTAGGAAATTATAAAGAAGCCTTGAAATACATAGAAAATGCTATAAAAATAAATGCAAATGACAAGAGATTAAGGGAAAATAAAAAACTAATAGAGGAAAAACTAAAAACTTTATAAATTATATTTAAATAAAAGAGAGTGTAAAAAACATTTTTATATCAAATATATAAGCTTTTACATATTTTAATTAACAAGAAAAATAGAATAAATTGATATACTCTCTTTATATAAGAGTGTGTAAGAAAATCTGTGTAAAAGAAATCTTTCCATGACAATTGGAACTTT
>CAJTKB010000031.1 GCA_910576925.1 uncultured Bacilli bacterium
AATACTAACTTGGACACAATTATTTTTAGTGTCCAACTTCGTTTTTCAATTAACAGATTTTTATTATTTGTGGGATTTTATTGACAAATGTATTTTACGGTGATATAGTAAGTTCAATTGATCTAACTATGTTTTGCGTGTGCAAAATTTTTATTAAGGATCAAAATGATACACCAGGGTATGTGTCAAGAAAGGAGATATATATTATATGCCTACAATCAATCAATTAGTACATAATAAACGTAAGGATAAAGTAAGAAAAAGTAAAGCTCCAGTTTTACAAGTTGGAATTAATACTATAAAGAAAAAAACAACTGATGTTTCATCACCTCAAAAGCGTGGAGTTTGTACTCGTGTTGGTACAAAGACACCTAAAAAACCAAACTCAGCTTTAAGAAAATATGCTCGTGTTCGTTTAAGTAATGGAAAAGAAGTAGATACTTATATTCCAGGTATTGGACATAATTTACAAGAGCATAGTGTTGTATTAATTCGTGGTGGACGTGTTAAAGACTTAATCGGTGTTCGTTATCATATAGTTCGTGGAACACTTGATACAGCAGGAGTTAAAGATCGTAAACAAGGTCGTAGTAAATATGGTGCTAAAAAACCAAAAGATAAATAAAAAATCATATTATTTGAAGGGAGGAATTAGAAATGCGTAAGAGACGTGCAGTAAAAAGAGATGTTCTAGCAGATCCTATATACAAGTCTAAAGTTGTTACTAAATTAATTAATACTATTATGCTTGATGGAAAAAAAGGAATAGCTCAAAGTATTGTTTATGATGCATTCGAACAAGTTAAGACTAAAACTGGTAGTGATCCATTAGAAGTTTTTAATAAAGCTATGGAGAATATTAAACCAGAACTTGAAGTTAAATCTCGTCGTGTAGGTGGATCTAATTATCAAGTGCCAATAGAAGTTAGCCCAGCTAGAAGTCAAGCTTTAGGACTACGTTGGTTAGTAAAATATGCTCGTGAACGTGGTGGCAGAGGTATGGCTATTAATTTAGCTAATGAAATAATGGATGCTGCTAATGGTACAGGTGGAGCAGTTAAAAAACGTGATGATACTCACAGAATGGCTGAAGCTAATAAAGCTTTTGCACATTATAGATGGTAGGAGGAAATTTTATGGCAAGAGATACATCTTTAGAGCATACCAGAAACTTTGGTATTATGGCTCATATTGATGCTGGAAAAACAACTAGTACAGAACGTATTTTGTATCATACAGGAAAAATTCATAAAATAGGTGAGACTCATGATGGTGAATCTCAAATGGATTGGATGGTACAAGAACAAGAACGTGGTATTACAATTACATCTGCTGCAACAACTGCACATTGGAAGGGTTATCGTTTTAATATAATAGATACTCCAGGTCACGTTGATTTTACTATTGAAGTTAGTAGAAGTTTACGTGTACTTGATGGTGCTGTTGCATTAATTGATGCACAAGCAGGAGTTGAGCCTCAAACTGAAACTGTTTGGAGACAGGCTTCTGAATTTAAAGTTCCAAGAATTATTTTTGCAAATAAAATGGATAAAATGGGAGCTGACTTTGAGTTTAGTTTAAAATCAATTGGACAAAGATTAGGGGTAAAATATTCTCCTATTGAATGGCCTATTGGTGCTGAAGATCAGTTTAATGGTATTATCGATTTAGTTACAATGAAAGCATACCATTATGATGGTAAACAAGAAGAAGAAGCTGAAGAAATCGAAATTCCAGCTGATTTAGTGGCAATTGCAGAAGAAAAGCGTGGAGAATTAATAGAAATTATTGCTGAATTTGATGATGAATTAATGGAAGTGTATCTTGAAGGTGGAGAAATTTCTGTTGATATGATTAAAAAAGCAATCAGAGCAGGCGTTTTAAAAGCAGAGTTTTTTCCAGTTATGTGTGGTACAGCTTTAGGTAATAAGGGAATCAAACTACTTCTTGATGCTGTTATTGATTACTTACCTAGTCCACTTGATATTCCATCAATTACTGGAACTGATAAGGATGGAAAAGAAGTAGAACGTCATCCTGATGATAAACAACCATTTAGTGCATTAGCATTTAAAGTTATGACAGATCCATTTGTTGGACGTCTTACATTCTTTAGAGTATATTCTGGTCATTTAAGTAGTGGTAGTTATGTACTTAATTCTACAAAAGACTCTAAGGAAAGAATTGGTCGTATACTTCAAATGCATGCAAATACTCGTCAAGAAATTTCTGATGTATATACAGGAGATATTGCTGCTGCAGTAGGACTTAAGAATACAACTACAGGTGATACTTTATGTGATGAGAAAAATTCCGTTATTCTTGAAAGCTTAGTTGTTCCTGAACCAGTTATTGAGCTTGCAGTTGAACCTAAGACAAAAGCTGATCAAGATAAGATGGCAATTGCTCTTCAAAAGTTAGCTGAAGAAGATCCAACATTTAAAGTTCATACTGATCATGAAACTGGTCAAACAGTTATTGCTGGTATGGGTGAGTTACATCTTGATGTTATTGTTGATAGAATGAAAAGAGAGTTCAATGTTGAAGCTAATGTTGGTAGACCACAGGTTGCATATCGTGAAACTATCAAACAAATGGGAGACTGTGAAGGAAAATATATTAAGCAATCTGGTGGACGTGGACAATATGGTCACGTTTGGGTTGAATTTGAACCAATTGAAGATAAAGTCTATGAATTTGTTGATAAGGTAGTTGGTGGAGTTGTTCCACGTGAATATATACCAGTAGTTGATAAGGGATTACAAGAAGCACTTCAAAATGGTGTTCTTGCTGGTTATCCTATGATTAATGTACGTGCCACTTTACATGATGGTAGTTATCATGATGTTGACTCAAATGAGATGGCATTTAAAGTTGCTGCTAGTTTAGCTGTTAAAGAGATGAAAAACAAGTGTAAACCTGTTATATTAGAACCAATAATGAAAGTTGACGTTACTACACCAGAAGAATATTTTGGTAATGTAATGGGAGATTTAACTGGTCGTCGTGGTAAACCTCTTGGTCAAGATACACAACTTGGTGCAGTTAAATTAAGCGCTATGGTACCACTTTCAGAGATGTTTGGTTATGCAACTTCTCTTAGAAGTAATACGCAAGGTAGAGCGAATTTCGTAATGTTCTTTGATCATTATGAAGAGGTACCAAAAAGTATTTCTGAAGAAATAATCAAAAAAAGTGGAAATTAATTAAAAATGTATCAAAATAGTTGAAAAAACTTCAATTATTAGATAGAATATATGTTGTAATAATTTATAAAAGGAGGAAAAAATATTATGGCAAAAGCAAAATATGATCGTTCAAAGCCACATGTTAACATTGGTACAATTGGACACGTAGATCATGGTAAAACAACTCTTACTGCTGCTATTACTAAATGTTTAGCTGGAAAAAATGGAAATGAAGCTGTTGATTTCGCAAATATTGATAAAGCGCCAGAAGAGAGAGAACGTGGTATTACTATCAATACTGCTCATGTTGAGTATAGTACTGATAAGAGACATTATGCACATGTAGATTGTCCTGGACATGCTGATTATGTTAAGAATATGATTACTGGTGCAGCTCAAATGGATGGAGCAATATTAGTTATTGCTGCAACAGATGGACCTATGGCACAAACTCATGAACATATCTTACTTGCTCGTCAAGTTGGAGTACCTAAAATGGTTGTGTTTATGAATAAATGTGATATGGTTGATGATCCTGAACTACTTGATTTAGTGGAAATGGAAATTCGTGATTTATTAAGTGAAAATGATTATGACGGGGATAATACACCAATTATTCGTGGATCTGCATTAAAAGCTCTTGAAGGTGATGCTAATTGGGTTTCTAAGATCGATGAGTTAATGGATGCAGTTGATGAATGGATTCCAACTCCTGAAAGAGATAATAATAAACCATTCTTAATGAGCATTGAAGATGTATTTACAATTACTGGACGTGGTACAGTTGTTACTGGACGTGTTGAACGTGGTCAATTAAAACTTAATGATGAGGTTGAAATAGTTGGTATTAAAGATACTCAGAAAACAGTTGCTACAGGTATTGAAATGTTTAGAAAACAATTAGATTATGCTGAGGCAGGAGATAATGCTGGTATATTACTTCGTGGTATTTCACGTGAACAAGTTGAGCGTGGTCAAGTGCTTGCTAAACCTGGTTCAGTTATTCCACATACTAAGTTCAAGGCTTCTGTTTATATACTAACTAAAGAAGAAGGTGGCCGTCATACACCATTCTTTACAAACTATCGTCCTCAATTCTATTTTAGAACTACAGACGTAACTGGTGTTATTGATTTACCAGAGGGTACTGAAATGGTTATGCCAGGTGATAATATTAATTTCGATGTTGAATTAATACATCCAATAGCTCTTGAACAAGGTACTAAATTCTCTATCCGTGAGGGTGGACGTACAGTTGGTGCTGGAGTTGTTTCAGAAGTTATTGAATAATAAATTGAAAGGCAAGTTTTCTTGCTTTTTATTTTTTATAAAATTATATAATAAAAAATATTGGAATAGTTCCAATATTTTTTATGTATTATTTTTTGCTAATTCTGTTTTTAATTTATAATTTTTTTCTTTACTAAAATTTTTGTATATTGTATAGTTGAATTTATTTAATACTAAGTCAAATTCTCCAATATATTCTGTTGGTATTGTGTTGAAGCCCAATTTCATTTCGTTTAGTTGTTTATATGCGTTTCTTTGTTTAAATTCTCCTACTATGGCATTAAAATTTACATAACTTAGATTTTTATTTTTAGCTTCATTTATTATATACCATCTAGTTAAATAATTACAATTTAAATGAGAAAACTTTTTATCAAAGCCATCTATGATTATATTACAGGTATTATTATGTTCTATAGTTAAGGTTGCGCCAATAATTAGTCCTTTTGGATATTTTTTTAATAATTCTGTTGCTAATACTAAATCGTTTTTATAAGTGTTAATTAATTTGTCTGATTCCATTTTGGCATTTAAATATTTAGATTTGATATTTGCTGTTCTACTTTTTATGTTTTGTATTTTGTTTGCTAAAATTTCATTTTTTTCTAATTCTCTTTCATATCTTTTTTTAGCTTCAATTACAAATGAATCTGTATTTAATATGGCATAATATATATTACTTTTTGGATAATTATTTACTAGATCATTTATATATTTTATCGATAAGTTTGTTTTACTTTTTATAAGTTCATAAAGTTTTTCAGTTCTTTTTTCTGGATCATTAAATATTGTAATACCACATCCTGAAGCTCTATTTATTTTTCTTCTTGTACGTTTGGATAGTTGTTTAAAAATTGTTCTTGTATCATTATTTAAGGGACAAATGGCTTCATATCTAGGTAATTCATTTTCAAAGTATTTATTTTGACCTTTATATTTGAAATCTGCCTTTTTGATATTTTGCATAATATTATTTATTTCTTTATTCATATTTATTACTTTACCAGTTTTACTTCTAATTGTTGCAATAATATATGGGTCCATTCTTAAAATTATGAATCCCTGTTTTCCTAAGACTTCTTTTAATTTTTCAGATAGTTCTTTTAATAATATTGGATTTGTATAGTCAAAAAGAAGACCACGTGGGGCATAGGCTATTTTTTTTGACATAAAGATTTCTTTGTATACTATTAGAGAAGCTCCTATTAGATTGTTATTATCATTTTTGAATCCTAGATAGTGAATACTAAAACCATTATTTTTCATTGTATTTCCATAAGAAGAAGTTTGATAATAGTTACTGTATTTGTGAGATTTTGCGTATTCATCAAATTCTACTTCAGTTAGTGTAATTATTTTCATAGCTCCTCCTTAATTTTTTCATTTTAATTATATCAAAGTATTTTAGTTTTGAAAATAGAATATTTGTAGTATAATAATATTAGGTGATATATGTGTTTGAAGATAAGAAATTCTTAATACTTGGTATGGCTAAAAGTGGTTATAGTTGTGCTAAGGTATTAGCTTCTCGTGGTAATAAAGTTATATTAAATGACATTAAGATTGAAGAGGAGCAGTCCTCTTTACAAGTAGAAGAATTGAGGAAATTGGGAGTTGAATTATTTTTTGGTAGCCACCCTGATAATTTATTAGATGATAGTTTTGATTATTTAGTTAAAAATCCTGGTATTAGATTAGATCATGAATACGTTTTAAAAGCAAATGAGTTAAATATTCCGGTTATAAATGAAGTTGAAGTTGGATATCATTTATTACCAGATAACATTAAGTTAATAGGAATTACTGGTACTAATGGTAAAACAACAACAACAACACTTACTTATGAAATATTAAAGGAAGCATTTGGACCTAGAGTTCATTTGGTTGGAAATATAGGATTTCCTTTATGTAGTATTTTAGATGATGTTAAAGAAGAAGATATTTTAGTAATGGAAGTTAGTTGTCAGCAAAGTACTAATTTTATAGATTTTAAACCTGATATAGCATTGATTACTAATTATAGTCCAGCTCATATTGATTTTTTAGGTACTTATGAAAACTATAAATATGTTAAGTCTAAAATGTTTAGAAATCAAAATGATGATGATGTTGCAATATTAAATTTTGATAATAACGATGTAATGAATGAAATGAAAGGTATTAAAAGTAAAGTTAAATATTTTTCAAGTAAAAGAGAAATAAGTGGTGGATATTTAAAAGATAATAGTATTTATTATTATGATGAGGAAATTATTAGTACTCTTGATATCAAAATACCTGGTATTCATAATATTGAAAACTGTATATCGGCAATTATGATTAGCAAAGAATTGGATGTAACTAATGAAGTTATAAAAAAGGTAATATCTAAATTTAGAGGTGTAGAACATAGATTGGAATATGTAGATATAGTAAGAGGTGTTAGATATTATAATGATACAGAAGCGACTAATATAAAATGTAGTCAAATAGCCTTATCATCTTTTATAGAACCTACGATAGTTATTTTAGGTGGATTAGAGAGAGGCCAAGATTTTTCAGAACTTTCTAATTATATGAGTAATGTTAAATCTATTATTGGAATTGGAGAGTGTAGGGAAAGAGTTTTAGAATTTGGTAGTAAAATTGGAATAGATACCTATATTTTTGAGCATCTAAGAGATAGTTTTGTTAAAATTCGTGAAATAGCTGAAAGTGGAGATGTTGTTCTTTTATCTCCAGCATCAGCCTCGTGGGATCAGTATGAAAGATGTGAGGTTAGAGGAGATGAATTTAAGAAATTTGTAAGAGAGTTAAATGACTTATAATGTTATTTGTACTCATTAATTGAAAGGAGAAAGTATGAAAATAGTTGATGTAGTGGGAAGAGAAATATTAGATTCAAGAGGTAATCCAACTGTTGAAGTTGATGTATTTTTAGAAGATGGAAGTAGGGGACGTGCGAGTGTTCCTAGTGGTGCTTCAACTGGAGAGAGAGAAGCTCTTGAAATGCGTGATGGTGGATCTAGATACAATGGTAAGGGGGTTATGAATGCTGTCAATAATGTTAATGGTCCTTTAAGAGAACTTGTTGTTGGAATGGACGCTTATAATCAAAGAGAAATTGATTATAAAATGATAGAAACTGATGGAACAGAAAATAAAAGTAAATATGGAGCTAATGCAATACTTGGGGTTAGTATGGCAGTTTTAAAAGCAATTGCTAATTCAGAGAAGAAACCTCTTTATAAGTATGTTAATGAAAAATTTGGTAATGGAAAAATGTCTCAACCATATCCTATGATGAATATAATAAATGGTGGTGCTCATGCTGATAATAAGGTCGATTTTCAAGAATTTATGATAATTCCTCAAAGAGATACTATTAGTGAGAGAGTAAGAGTAGGTGCTGAGGTATTTCATAGTTTAAAGAAGGTTCTTAATGAAAAAGGATATTCTACAGGAGTTGGAGATGAGGGAGGTTTTGCACCAGATCTTCAAAGTAATGAAGAAGGATTTGAGTTAATTACAGAAGCAGTTAAGAGGGCTGGTTATGAACCAGGTAAGGATGTTTGCTATGCAATTGACGTTGCAGCTTCAGAATTTTTTGATGAGAAGTTAGGAAAGTATAAATTACATTGGTCAACAGGAGAAGAATTTACTACTGATCAACTTATAGATTTTTATAAAAAATTGATTTCTACTTATCCTATTATTTCAATAGAAGATCCAGTAGATGAGAATGATTTTGAAGGATTTAGTAAGATTACAAGTGAATTAGGTGATAAAATTCAGTTAGTCGGAGATGATTTGTTTGTTACTAATAAAGAGTGTTTACAAAAAGGTATTGATATGAAAGCTGGAAATGCTATTTTACTTAAAGTTAATCAAATTGGTACTATTACTGAAACCTTTGAAACAATTGAACTTGCGCGTAATAATGGTTATAAAACAGTTATTTCTCATAGAAGCGGTGAGACTGAAGATACTACAATCGCTGATTTAGCTGTTGGACTTGATTTGGGACAAATTAAAACTGGTTCTATGTCTAGAAGTGATAGAATATGTAAATATAATCAGTTAATGAGAATAGAAGAAGAGCTTAATTCTTAATAGATTTTATTTTGAAAGTAAGATAATATTTATTTTACTTTTTTTTATATTTGAGTATAATACTCTTATAAGCAATAGTGAATGGATTTTCCCTTTTTAGCGAGTCGTTAAAGAGCATATATTATTTGGATATTTTAATTGTAATACTTCAATGGAGTTTTTCTACACTAATATGTAGTACTCTCCATTTACATATTACAATATTAATAGTATTGCTTATATTTGGAGGTAATAGAGATGTGGAAATATATTAATAAAGAACAATGTAAACAGTTTCTATTATCTCTTAACCTTATTGATGATGATATAAATGATGAAGAAAAAATAAGAATATTATATTCTATTTCTAATAATATAAAAAATAATTATATGATATATAAAATACCTAAGAGAGATGGTAGCTATAGAACAATATATGAACCAAATTATTTGCTTAAGAAAATTCAAAAGAATATTTTAGAAAATATATTAAATAATAAAAGCATTTCTAAATATGCTAAAGCGTATCATAAAGGAATTTCTTTAAATGACAATGCACGTTTTCATATTAATAAAAAAATTATACTTAAATTAGATATAAAAGATTTTTTTGAGAGTATTTGTTTTATAGATATTTATAATAGTTGTTTTCAAATAGAATATTTCCCTAAATCTATTGGTTATTTATTAACTTATTTGTGTACTTATAATGAAAAGTTGCCACAAGGTGCTCCAACTTCTTCTTATATTTCGAACTTGGTTATGAAAGATTTTGATGAAGTTATTGGTAGGTTTTGTGAAGATAATAATATTTCTTATACAAGATATTCAGATGATATGACATTTTCTGGAGATTTTCTTCCTAATCTTGTTATTGGAAAAGTTAGAAAAATGTTATATAAATTGGGTTTGGAGCTTAATGATAAGAAAACTTGTGTTATTAGTAATGATTATAGACAAGTAGTTACTGGAATAGTTGTTAATAAAAAGTTAAATATTGATATTGATTATCGTAAAAAAATAAGGCAAGAAATTTATTATATTAAAAAATATGGAGTAGTGGAACATTTTAAGTATGTAGAAGGATTTGATAATACTAAAGATTATTTGTTAAATTTGTATGGTAGAATTTTATATGTATTGCAAATACGTAGGAGTATAGAGTTTAAAGGATATATGAAGTATTTGAAATCACAATTTGATTTTTTGTGATATATGTGTTAATATATTACTAGTTTTTGGAGGTTATGTTATGAAAATTGCTTTACTAATCATATCTATCTTATTGATAATTATTGTCTTATTACAAAGTGGAAAGGCTGAAGGTCCTTCTCAAATTATTTCAGGTGGAAATTCTTCTTTATTTAATAAAAGAAAAGAAAGAGGATCAGAACTTGTTATTAGTCGTATTACATTAGTGTTAGGACTTTCGTTTTTTGTTATATGTTTAATTACATCTTTTAAATAATTTTCTAATATTGGGGGATAATAATTTGAGGGAAAGTTTTAAAATTTCATTATATGATAAAAATATTTTATATAATAATGTAGTATTTAGAGACTATTTGAAGGCGAATTTTTTAGATTTGTATAAAATGGAGAAAAATTTATATAATATGCCAAACGGTAAAGAGCGTTTTGAATATAGAATGAAGGTTATAGAGGTATATGAACGTTTACAACTTCCATTTTATATTATTGTTTATCTTGATGACAGTACTTGTTTTGAAGCATTAACAGGACAAATACTTGATTACAAATATTTAATAGATTTAAAATTAAAGAAGATTTCAGATGATGAATCTAGTTTACTTGTTACTGATTATAATTATAGCAAAAAGATTCTTAATTTTTTTAATCCTAATTTGGTAGATGTTAATGAAAGAGTTCCAATTGTTAGTTTTAGGAAAGCTAAAAAGAAAATATTAATGAAGAAATATGGAGTTGAGTAGGATAATAGAAATCCTTTTTTCTTTGTTTTTATATTGTTAAGTGATATAATAAAATGGAAGGTGATTATATGGAAGATAGAATTATAAATATACTTAAAAATAGTGATAAAGCTCTTACAATATATGAAATTGAAGATGAACTTAATTTGATAGAAGTAGAAGATATTAGAATACTTCAGGATGAATTGGAAAAGTTGGAGAAGAGTGCTATTATATATCATTCTAATAAAGATAGATATATGATGCTTGCAGATAGTCATTTGAAACGTGGTATTATGCGTGCTAATAAAAAAGGTTTTGGATTTGTTGATATAGATGATAATGAACAGGATGTTTATATTAATCAAGATAATATGAATGGCGCAATTCACGATGATATAGTATTAGTTGAGATTACTAGTAAAAAGAATATGCCAAGATTAGAGGGAAGAGTTGTTAAGATATTAAAGAGAGAACGAGAAAAATTTATTGGCGAGATTAATTTTATAAATAATATTGGTTATATTACTTTGGATGAAACGAAAGTCAAATTGAAAATAGAGATTGATAGAGAACATTCAATGAATGCTGTTGATGGTCATAAAGTTGTTGTTAAGCTTTTAGATAAGTTAGATAAGAATGGAAGATATGCTGGAGAAGTAGTTGAGATTCTTGGACATAAAAATGATCCTGGTGTTGATATTTTATCTATTGTTAAGAAGTATAATATTTCAGTAGAGTTTCCTGATGATGTAAAAGAGCAATTAAAGAATATTCCATCAAGTGTTACTAATGATGATATTAAAGGTAGACGTGATTTAAGAGATGAGATGATTTTTACAATAGATGGAGATGATACTAAGGATATTGATGATGCGATTTCTATTGAACGTTTAAATAATGGTAACTATAAATTAGGTGTTCATATTGCAGATGTAAGTTATTACGTTAAAGAGGGAGATGCTCTTGATAAGGAAGCTATGGAGAGAGGAACTTCAGTATATTTAGTAGATAGAGTTATACCTATGATTCCTCATCAATTGTCTAACGGTATTTGTTCTTTAAATCCAAATGTTGATAGACTTGCTATTAGTTGTGTTATGGAGTTTGATGGAAAAGGTAGACAGGTGGATTATGAAATATTTGAGAGTGTAATTAGATCTAGAAAGCAAATGACTTATAAAAATGTTAATAGTATTTTGGAAGATAATATTGTTCCAGATGGATATGAAGAATATGTTTCAAATTTGAAAATGATGGGAGAGCTTGCTGATATTCTTCGTAAGATGAAGGAAAATCGTGGTTATATTGATTTTGAAGTAGATGAGGCTAAAATTTTAGTAGATGAAAATTGTGTACCGACAGATGTAATATTAAGAAATAGAGGCGTTGGAGAGAACTTGATAGAAGATTTTATGATTGCAGCTAATGAGTGCGTTGCTACTCATATATATTTTATGAATTTACCATTTATTTATCGTATTCATGAGATTCCTAAAGAAGAAAAGATTAGAAGTTTTTTGAATTATGTTCAGACATTGGGCTATCAAATTACTGGTAATTTAAAAGAAAATAATCCTAAGTCTATTCAAAAAATAATTAGAATGCTTGATGATAAACCAGAGTTTAAAGTACTTTCAGCTTTATTACTTCGTAGTATGCAAAAAGCTATATATAAGTCTGAGAATTTAGGTCACTTTGGTCTTGCTAGTAAGTGTTATACTCATTTTACTTCACCTATTAGACGTTATCCTGATACTACTGTACATAGACTTCTTAGAACATATTTGTTTGAACATAAACTTAATGATAGTACAATGAAACATTGGGAAGAGAAATTAGTTTATGTTAGTGAGCATTCTTCATCTCGTGAACGAGCTAGTATAGATTGTGAAAGAGAAGTAGAAGATATGAAGATGGCTGAGTATATGGAAAAGCATATAGGTGAAGAATTTGAAGGAATGATATCTTCTGTTCTTAGTTTTGGAATGTTTGTAGAACTTGATAATTTAATAGAAGGTCTTGTTTCAATAAGAGATATGAATGATTTCTTTGTATATGATGAGGAAAGAATGACTTTGACAGGAGAGAAAAGTCATGTTAAGTATACAATAGGTGAGAGAGTTTTAGTAAAAGTTGTTAGGGCTTCTAAAGAAGAAAAAACAATAGATTTCGAAATTGTAAAAAAGTTATAATTTTATAGATGAGTTGGTGGAAACAATGGAAATTTTTAATAGACAAGCAAGACATAACTATTTTATAGAAGATACTTATGAGTGTGGAATTGTGTTAAATGGTTGTGAAGTAAAGTCAATAAGAGATGGAAAATGTAATTTGAAGGATAGTTATGGTTTGATTAGAAATGGAGAGGTTTTTCTTTTAAATATGTATATATCACCTTATAGGGAAGGCAATATATTTAATGAGAGTGAAACAAGAAGTAGAAAGTTATTGCTTCATAAAAATGAAATTAAAAAAATAGATAATGATATTACTTTAAAGGGATTAACTTTAATTCCTTTGAAACTCTATTTTGTTAAAGATAAAGTAAAAGTTCAGCTTGGTATTTGTCGTGGTAAAAAGAATTATGATAAAAGACAGACTATAAAAGAAAGAGATTTACAAAGACAAGTTAGAAAAGAAGCTAAAAATAGGTATTGATTATATGTATAATATAAAACTTTTTGGTCATTATATTATAGAGGTTTAATGATGTGTTTACTTACTGTATTGGAACATATTAATAGTTTCCCAGGATAAACGCATGAGTTTGGCATTAACAAGTAACAAAATTCTAAAATACCTTAAAAAAATAAGAAAAAGTAATTTTAAATTCACGAATATTTAAAATCAAAATAATTATTTAAAAGTCTGGTATTTCCTTTATTTATAAGGATTTGTAAAATTTCATGCGTTTATCCTGAATAGTTTCCATATTATACTTCTCAACTAAATTAAATTATGTTATAATTTGATTTATGGGGATGTAATGGTTTCGACAGGAATATTGAAGCATAGATGGCAAGTCGAATATCTACGTTACAGATAACAAAAAATAAACGCAAATAAAATTAAAACTGCATTTGCAAATATGTTTGGTTCTCGCCAAGCTGTTGCCTTTGCCTAAAATAAGGAAATGCAATTCTTTACTATTTTTACCTATGAAATAGTTTAGGGTTTAATTTAAGTAGGTTATTTCTAATATTTGCCTTGGTATTAGGAAGAATTTGAAGGCTAGTATATTAATTTTGTCGTCAATTACTTTTTTAATATATGAATTTAATTAGTTGACTAAACTTGTAGAAGTTTATGTGTTCGTATTTTTGGACAGGAGTTCGATTCTCCTCATCTCCACCAGTGTCGAATCTGTTCGAACTATTCGAACTTTAATATAAATATCAACTCAATTTGGGTTGATTTTTTCGTTTTATGGAAAATCATCCTACTAGGAAAGGATGGTATTTATGATTAATATTATTAAGCAAGAGATAACTTTTGATGAATCTTTAAAACAAAGATTTGAATTTATATGTGAATTTTCACATACCACGCCTACTTTTATAAATGGCTATATTCATAAGGTAGCAAAAACTAATCTATCTTATATAGAACCACATAAGATAATCATTAAAGGTATAACATTTCTTGCTTTTAATTATTCTAATGATATTTATATTAAGAATTTATCACAAAAGATTAAACTATCAGAGTTAGAAGATTATTTAAAAAGCATTTAATTTGGCAATAATTGACATTTCATAAAATAGTGATAGAATATTCATCGAGAGATTTTATATCTATTTAATGGGAGTTAAATAGATGAATCAAAGGAAATTCTGTATTTATTTAGACTTTATGAGGTGTCAGTAGTATTAAACACTTAATACTTTTGATACCTCTTTTTTTAGAATTAACGGGAGATGATAACAAATGGAAGATAAAAAATTATGTGGACTATATATGAGGGTAAGCACTGAAGATCAGGCTCGTGAGGGTTTTAGTTTACCAGAACAAAAAGAAAGATTGGAAATATTTTGTAAATTCAAAGGTTATGAGATAGTTGACTATTATACAGATGCTGGAATTAGTGCAAAACAAGGCAATTTAAGACCAGAATTTGAAAGATTAAAGGAAGATATCAAAAGTAAAAAAATAAACACTATGGTAGCATTAAAACTAGATAGAATAACAAGAAGTATTTATGATTGGGAAAAGTTAATGATCTTTTTAGATGAAAATGATGCTTTCCTAGATTGTGCTAATGATGAAATCAATACTACTAATGCTAATGGTAAAATGGTATCAAGACTTCTTATGTCAGTTAGTCAAAACGAAATAGAAAAAACAAGTGAAAGAACTAAAATAGGTTTAGCAGGTGCTATTAAGCAGGGACATATTCCTAATCAAGCCCCACTAGGTTATAAACACGAAGATAAAAAATTAGTGATTGATTATTCTACAAAAGATATTGTAGTAAGAATATTTGATTTATATTACAATGGAAATTCTTATCAAACTATTTCTAATATCTTAAATAAAGAAGAAGTTTTAGGTAAGACAAATTGGAGAGATTCTACAATACTTGCCATACTAGAAAACGAGATTTATAAGGGTGATTTTGTTCATGGTAAAAGAACAAAACATCCGACATATTACTCTAATGTTGTAGAGCCAATTATTGATAAAGATAAATGGGAAGAATGCCAAGTACAAAAGAAAAGAAAAGAAACTCAAGAAGTTATCAAAGGACATTAACTTATTTATTCTTACAGAAACTAAAATGCCCTAAATGTGGAAGAATTTTAGGTGGAAAAGCAACGACTAAACCAAATGGGAACTCTTATTATTACTATTATTGTAATGATTGTAAGATTACAATTAAAGAAAAAATGATAGAAGAATACTTTAATAATTTTATAGATGAATTAGTTGAGTATGATAGTGTTGTAAATCAATTCTTCTTACCTATGATTAAGCAAAAATTTGATGAACCTAAAGAGCAAATAGAAAAAGAGTTAAAAAGGCAAAATGATAAGTTAGAAAGAATAAGAAAAGCCTATATAAATGAAGCATTTAGTTTAGAAGAATACAATGCTGAAAAGAAAATTGTTGATGATACAATTACAAAATTAAAAGAAGAATTAAATGATACAGAAACTAGTGAAGAATTAAATTTTACTCCACAAGATATACTTCTAAAAAGAGATATTGATTATATTAACAAAGTTAAATTGGAAAAAGAATACAAAGAAAAAACGAAAACTTGGAAAAATTATACAAGAGAAGAAAAAGCAAGTTTAGTAATGTCTTATGTTGGTGAGATTAAACTAGGTATGATGAATGATTATATTTATGTAGATAATATTGATTTTAGAGAATCTATTTGTAAACCTTGTAATGAATTATTTGAAATGGGTTTTATTGATGTTAAAACACCTGCATTATTTGGTAATTTAGTAGGTCATTTAAGATTTAGTAATTATCTTCCAGAAGAAGAAATAGGAAAACACATAATGAGATTAAGACAATACTATAATGTAGGATTTGAAGAAGCAACCTATTATGTAGAAGATAGAGTTTTCTATTTCAATTTTATTCATGATGATAGAGCAATCATTAGAATATTTCCTATGGAAGATTATAATAAGATTGATCCTGATATTAAGATGAAAGAATATAAATATGGAATTATTTATATAAGGGGTAAAGATGAATTTCAAATGGAAGATGTGAATACTACATTTGATTATATTCCAGATGAATCAAATGATAGTGTTATTTATATGAAAGAACCTGTTCCTATAGAAATTGGAGTAAAACCTGTTAAAAAGGAACTGCTATGTGTAGAGGAATAAAATGCGAACACATTTTGTTGAAACAAAGTTTCAATGAAAGTGGGAAAAGCATTTTATAAGACTTATGTAATTTTGTTTTATTACGAAGTTTTAAAACATTATGAAGTAAGTCAAAAAGGGTTCTAGGGAATCCCTAGCCCACAAGGTAATTTTGATGCCTGCGTCAAAATACCTAGGGGGTTAAATATTTTGTCAAAAACAAAATAGGCTGAAAGAAAGGATGTGATTTATAATGTCAGAACTTGCCTATTCACTACATTTAGGAAGTGATAAAAATAGAAAAAATGTATCACGAGCAAGAGCAAAAACTAATGCAAGTGGAACTACTTCATTAAGTAATAATTCAATTCAAAATGCTAGAGCATTATCAAGAGTAGATAAACACAATTATCGTAAATATGATGATAAAGAACATTTAATTGAAATAGTTAGAGGAACTACTTCCCTATATGATGATGTTAAGAATTTATATAAAGAAGAATTTGAAGAAGCAAGATTAGAATACAATTCTAAGCAAACAAGAGATGATAGAAAAATAGATGACTACTTTAAAAAGATAAGTGATAATTCTAAAAATGATTTGGCTTGTGAAATAATCATTGAACTTGGAGATAAAAAATATTGGGATACTAAAGATGATAATTTTAAGCATAAAATGTCTAATGTCTATAAAGAACAAGTAAAAGATTTAGAAAATCTTATTCCTAATTTTAAAGTGGCATCAGCAATTATTCATTATGATGAAACAAGTCCACATATGCATATTGTAGGTGTTCCAATAAAATATAAAAGTAAAAATGGTATGTCTAAACAAGTTGGAAAAAGTGATGTGTTTACTAAAACAAAACTAATTGAATTACAAGATAAAATGAGAGCTTTATGTATCGCAAGTTTTAATAAAGAATATGGCTTAAATAATATTTTAAAGACAAAGAAAAAAGGTAGAAATAAAGATATTCATGTTAAAGATATGGATGGCTACATGGAAATGCAAGAAGAAATATCTAAAAATCAAAAACGATTAGAAAAAGCAAGTATAAAATCAGAAGAATTAGATAATAATTCAAATGAAGTAAAAGAAATAGTAGATAATTTAAAGACTACTATAACTAGTAAAGATAAGTATGTCTTAAAACAAGAAGATAAAGATAAAATAGATAAATTTATTCAGCAAGTAAATACAACAAATGATGAATATAAGAAAATGCAAAAATTATCAGTAACACTTAATAATGT
>CAJTKB010000032.1 GCA_910576925.1 uncultured Bacilli bacterium
TTTGAATATAAAAAAAAGACTGCATGAAATTATTTCATTTCATTACAGCCCCTTTATAAAATTATCTAAATTGTGAGCAAGAACCGCATTGGATATTACTTACAACATTTTCTTCACAACATGAATATTCTGGACGATATGTATGACGGTAAACGTGATGATTTATTATTCTTGTTCTTATTGGACATACATGTGGAACTTCGTGCATTATTGTTCTATGTACTTGACGTTCTTGTGGGCATTCACTAATAGGAGTTTGACATCCTCCCATCATACTCATATTCATATCTGGTCCTTCATTTTGCATCATATTGATATCAATATCATTGTAATTTACACCATTATCTCCAGTGTAACTATTATCAAATTCAAAATTATTCATGTTTGTATTTTGTCTATCAAACATCTTTTTATCCTCCATTCTAATCTATTTTATGAGCATATTACTTAATTGCCTATTACTAGTGCCCAAAAAAAGACAACAATTGTTATCTTTATAAATTAAAATGGCATTTTGAATTTTCCATTTGAGAATGATTTCATCATTTTTTTCATTTGATCAAATTGACTTAATAATTGGTTGACTTCTTGAACACTAGTACCACTTCCTTTGGCAATTCTCGTTTTTCTACTAGCTTTTATTATTTCTGGATTATGTCTTTCTTCCATTGTCATAGATAGTACTATAGCTTCAATATGAGCCATTTTTTTAGGATCTATTTGAATATTATTAAGTCCTAATTTACTTGCACCAGGAATTAGTTTTATTAAAGATTCAAGTGGCCCCATTTTCTTTATTTGTTTTAATGTTCTTAGAAAATCATCTAAATCGAATTTTCCAGATTGCATTCTTTTTGCTGTTCTCTCAGCCTCTTTTTCGTCTATTGCATCTTGAGCTTTTTCAACTAGTGATACAACATCTCCCATTCCAAGGATTCTACCAGCCATTCTAGATGGGTCAAATGAATTTAATCCATCTAATTTTTCACTAGTTCCAATAAACTTAATAGGAACATTAGTTAAGTGTCTAACAGATAAGGCTACTCCACCTCTAGTATCACCATCTAATTTTGTTAAAATAACACCAGTAAGTGGTAATCGTTCATTAAAACCTGTTATAACATTAATAGCATCTTGCCCCATCATTGAATCTATTACAAGTAGTACTTCTTGAGGTTTAACTTTTTCATTAATTTTTGATACTTCTTCCATTAAATCTTCATCAATATGAAGACGACCTGCAGTATCTATTAAAACATAATCGAACTTATTTTCTTTAGCATATTTTAGAGCATTTTCACATATTTCTAGAGGATCTTTTTTTCCTTCTTCATAAACTTCTATATTTAATTGTTTTCCAAGTTGTTTTAATTGATCAATTGCAGCAGGTCTATATATATCGCAAGCTACTAAAAGAGGCTTTTTGCTATGTTTTTTTCTTAAGAAGTTAGCAAGCTTTCCAATTGTTGTTGTTTTTCCACTTCCCTGAAGTCCTACTAACATAAGCGTAGCTGGATTTCCTGTTAAATTAAGGGGGGCACTTTCTCCGCCAAGTAATTCTGTAAGTTCATCATTTACTATTTTTACAAATAAATCACCTGGATTAATACTTGTTTGGACATCTTGACCTAAAGCTTTTTCTTTAACTGTGTTAGTGAATTCTTTAACTACCTTATAGTTAACATCCGCTTCTAATAAAGATAGTCTGATCTCCTTCATTACTTCATTTATATTGTCTTCTGTTATTTTACCATAGCCTTTCATTTTGTGAATGGCACTTTGTAATCTGTCGCTTAAACTTTCAAACATTTATATCACCAAAATTATTATAACAAAAAAGTATTGATTTAACTAGTGTTACTTAAATTAATAGATATCTTAAAATTGAAAAATATTAATAATTGTATGATGGTATTTAAGTATATTTATTTTTTATTTAGTAACTAGTTTTATTTAAGTACTCCCTATATCTTTCTATTAGATCTTTATCATTTTGATTTAGTGGTAAATTATCTAGAGAAAAGAACTTCATCTCTTTTGATTCTTCATCCCATTTTAGTTTTCCTTTATAAGTATCAATATAGTATAATACTGTATTATTTATGACCACATCGCCATTTGGATATTCATTTTTTCTACTTTTACCTGATATTATATCTATTAGCTTTAAATCTTTTCTTAATACATCTAAGTTTGTTTCTTCTTTTATTTCTCTAATAATAGTATCTTCGAATGTTTCTCCTAGCTCTTGGCAGCCTCCAGGAAGTCCCCACTTATTTCTATCTGCTCTACTTTGAAGTAGAATTTCTTTATTTTCATTAACTATTATAGCAGCAGCACCATCTTGTAGTAGAACAAATTTATGTTTTAACTCATTCATACAAAGTCTAGTAAAAACAGGATAACCTATAATGTTACTAAGTTCTATAATTTCATCAGTTGAAAGTTGATTAATAAAATTCACTAATTCTTGATATGTTAATTTCATTCTTTCTTCTTTTGATATTTTTTTTACATAATTTAATATTTGTTTACTTTCCATATTATCATATCCATTTCTTGAAATTATTAGTTATTTTAATTAAAGCTTCAAAATAGAACCTATTAATATATTTTTCTTTTTTATTTACAACGACTTTTTGAGTTAGTTTCAGCTTTATTGTATCTTAGTTTTAATTCATCATAAAATTGTCTAACAGGAGAAGATAGGTCATCATCATTTCCATAGGACTCTATAGCCTTTATTTGATATTCTTCGTTATTCTTACATATAAGACAAATAGAAATGCTATTTCTGAAGTGATTTATAAAATTCTTATGTTGCTTAAAAAATTTATATTGTAGTTTAGTAATTGTATCTGGTATATAAATGACTAGCCCATTATCAATATGAAGAGATATGTGACCAAGTTTTGCTAATGCTATTCCCCAAAAATATCCATTATAATTATCAACACCAACAATTTCTGTAGTTAACCCTAAATTATATAAATCGGAATATTCTTCTATTCCTTTTCCATGGCGCTCTTCTTCTGTTAAGTTTTTGCACCACACACCATCTAAGATTGTTTCTTCATTTGGTACTATTATTAGTTCTCTTTTCATATTATTCATCCTCTCTAATTACATTTTATCATCTTTTATTGTTATTTTTTCAACTTCTTTTTATAATTTCTTTCATTATTTCATCCTTATCCACAAAAAACGTAGATTCCATATAAAACTTTTGTCTAGAATTAAAGAAGTATCTTGATAAATATATGTTATTTAGTTTATATCGATATCCGTTTTTTTTCAAATAATAGCAAGTAAAAATTTTACATCCTATATTTTTTATTTGACATTCTTTACCTGGTATTAGATGTTTACAAGACTCCTTTTTATAATAACTATAACAGCAACCATTTTCGTATGTATCCTTTTTTATATTTCTGTCTATCATATCTCGTCTTCTTTTACATATCCCATCGCAAAAGTCACAGATATTTTTTTCTTTAAATTCCTGATCTAAATAATCACATATTAGATCATATAAATAACTATATCGTTTTTCTATATCTTTTATTTTTAGGGCACTTTCTACAATTTTCATTTTTTGTTCTATATTTTTTTCATTTATTTTTTCTAAATATTTTTGTGTTTTATCATATATCTTTTGTTCTTTTTTTGTTAGCTCTATTTTTCTGTTTATTTTCATAGAAACACCTCTATTATTTTTATATTATTATTAAATTTCTATTATGTCTAATAAAATTTCATCTGGATCTTTTATAAAGAAGTAAGGTTTCCCAAGACGACCAACTGTCATATTAATATCAGATTGCTTACAAATATTATTTTTTATTACAAATTCTTTTGCTTTTTCAATGTTTCGTACTCCTAATGCAAAATGTTTTGTACCTATTATTGGTAAATCGTTTTTGTAGATTTTCTTGTTTCTTCTAATGGTTTATAATCTTTATAGCAAAAAATTTCTAAAAAGGTATTATTTAGTCTCAACATATCAATTTTTATACTTTCATCATCTGAAAACCAACTTTTATACACTTCAAAACCAAATTTTTTATAAAACTCTATACTTTTATCTCTATTAGCAACACTAATTGCTATGTGATTAATATCAAACATATATTTTTCCTTCTATTATAGTTATATTAAGTTTAAATCTTTTAGCATTTTTTTGTGATCATATGATAATTCCATATTATTTATTTCTTCTTTCGTAAACCATTTTACTTCATCACATTCACTGATTGGCCTTGGTTCACCTTTTTTTATAGTACATATATGAGGTAAGCAGATTACTGTTTTAGAAGGATGCCTTCCATAAGTATCATAATACTTTCCAGTATAGATAATATCTCCTATCTCTACTCCTATTTCTTCTAAAACTTCTCTTTTTAAAGCTTCTTTTACTTCTTCTTTATCTTCAATCATTCCTGAAACAAGCCCCCAATAACCATTAAAGTTTTTCCCTGTTCTATGGATTAAGAGAATTTTATTTTCACTATTTACGAATATAGCATCTACTCCTATATATGGTCTTTTTTTGTCCATTCCAATTTCTCCTTATAGCATTATAACATTATTGTATCATACTATATTTAATTATTTTAGATATTCCAATTATTATTTATTGATAGTTTTAGAATAATTGGATAATGATCACTAAAATTAGCATATTTCTCATTCTTTTCTAAGATAATATTTTCTAATTTGAAGCAGTTAGACATAAATATGTGATCTATTGCAAAATTATCTTTGAAGTATTTATATGTTTTCTTGTTTACTTCTACTCTTTTAATATTAAGACTAGCCATACTTTCTATAAACAGTTGAAAATTCTTGTTTTTTATAGTCATATTAAAATCTCCCATTAAAATAACTGGTTCTTTAATATTTTTTATAATTCTTTCTAATTTTTTTAGTTGTCTTATTTTAGTTTTATTTTTCATATAATCTATATGAGTATTTAAAACTGTAATTAAACCTAATTCTTTTATTTCTAATTCCATAATTGTCACAATTCTTGGTACATACGATGCTAACCATGGTAGAAATTTCGTTTTTTTATTTAATATTTTTTTATTAGTTATAATAGGAACACTTTCATTATATGTAGAAAATGGATAAAGCTTTTTTGTGATAAAGGATTGTGGATATCTAAAATTTCCATAACATATAAAAGGACTCTTTAAATTTAATTTCATTCTTTCAAAGTATCTTTGATTAACTTCTTGTAACCCTATAATATCTAAGCTATATTTGTCAATTAAGGAGATTAACATTTTTACGTGATCTTCGTTTTTATAGATACCATTATATTTTTTTAATTTGTATTTATTCTGAACATTAATTGTTGCAATATTTAACATACCTACCTCCTCAAAAGTTTTTTAGTATCTTTTATTATATTATATATTTAAACTTTTACTATATTCTTTTTTGGTGGAATTAAAATATTTTTAATCTATAAAGTTCAATAATAAAAAAAGAGTCTTTTAGACTCCCATACTTGTAGTTTCTGGTAAAGTACTTCCACCATCAATTACAAATTCTTGTCCTGTTATATAAGATGACTCACTACTTGCTAAGAATGCTGCTAATTCACCTAACTCTTCTATAGTTCCTAACCTTTTCATAGGAATAGCATCAGCAATACCTTTTATTACATTATTTGGATTGTCTGGATTAGTAAGTTTGCTCATATTTTCTACCATAGGTGTTAATATATATCCTGGCAAAATTGCATTTACTCTTATGTTGTAATTAACTAATTCGATAGCTAAAGCTTTTGTAAATCCAATTAGAGCTGATTTTGTTGTAGCATAGGCTACTTCTCCACTATCTGCCACCATTGGACCTGTTACACTTGATAAATTAACTATACTTGACTCTTTATTTTTTTTCATAAATGGTAGTACTGCTTTTGTAACATTCCACGTACCTTTTATATTTATATCAAAATGGAAGTCTCTTATTTCATCAGACATTTGTTCAAAAGTTTCTAAATTACATACTCCAGCATTATTTACTAAAATATCAATATGTCCATACTTATTTATAGCGTCCTTTATACATTCATTTATCTTAGCATTATCTCTAATATCTACTTGATATCCACAAATGGATGAATTTTTATATTTATTTTGTAAAATTTCTATTGTATCCTGTAATTCTTTAGCATAGTCTAATATTATGATATTTGCTCCATATTCTAAGAATACTTTTGCTATACCTAGCCCATTTCCCATTGCTCCTCCTGTAATTAGTGCTACTTTATTATCTAGTTTTTTCATTATTAATCTCTCCTTATTATAATTGTCTCATAAATATTTATTTTTACTATAGTCATATTTTATATATAAATTAAAACTACTGGACAACTACTCCAATAGTTAAATAATATATATGCTTATGTTATGCTACTCTTTTTCCGTTATTTATATTAGCTTTTGCTTCTTCACTTAAGAATAATTGTTCAATCTTATCCTCATCTGATTGTAAGAATATTTGTTCAAATAGTTTTTTACTATTATCGTTAAAAAAATCTTCTACTATTAAACTATGACTGCTTATAAGTTCACTATAATTTCCATTTAATTGTTTTTCTCTATTTTGAATAATGGAAAATTCATCTTTTGTGTTGTCTAATTTTTTCTTAATGATATCAGTATCGCCATAAAACTCATGACTTTTATCAACTGGAAAATTAGGTATAGTGTTAAAGTCTAATTGCAATCTATAGAAACTTTGCTCATTCTGAATTCTATTTTTTTCACCATTCATAGTATATTCAAAATATTTATTATAGATATCACTTTTATTAATAACCGCTTTTTTATTTGTATCTTTTTGTGTTATTTGAACACTATCTTGCCCATATGGTATTTTTAATAGCCAGCAAAAACATAGTAATCTTTCTTTCTTACTATTTAGAGTATCTTTATTCATCTTAATAGACATTTTTTTTAAGTTTAAAGCATTCATTCTAAATCTATGATTTTTGTCTATTTTGTCAAACTCGCTATTAGAAATGGTTCTTTCTTCATTTCTCTTAAAACTTATTTCATATTCTTGTAATTCTTTATTTAAAATACTATCAATTTGTTGAGTTTGATTATCTAGTTTTAAAATATTATTATCAATTTCATTTATTTTTCCTAGAGTTATATCATACAACATTTTTCTATCATTAGAACTTTTTATTTCTTCTATTGGCATATGTTCATCTATCATAATGTAACCTCCCTATTATTTGAATTATAACATGTCTTTATACACTTAGCAAGATTGTTATTTTATAAAAAACAAAAAAAATAGTAAAAATTTACAATAATTACTATTTTTATTTAGTTTTTTACGTATTCTAATTTTTTAACTTTAGCTTTAGGATTTTCAAGTTCTTGTTTTTGGGTATTATTTGGAGAACTAATTTTTTCTTTTGTAGTAATCCAATCTTCTGGATTTTCTATACCATATTCTATTTTAGATGGAGTAGGAAATCTAAAAGGAACAATATTATTTTTCGGATCTATATTTACATTCATTTTACACCTCGTATCTGTCTATTTTACTAAATACGCTAGTTAAATATGTATATAAAATGTTATAAGACAATTTAATTTATACTTAATAGTTTATGAACTAAAGTACATTAAAACTCGAACTCTTATATCTGCTAAAAGTTCTAGTTTTTTTCTTCAATATGGTGGCTCCAGCGGGAATCGAACCAGCGACACAGGGATTTTCAGTCCCTTGCTCTACCGACTGAGCTATGAAGCCAAATGGCGGTCTCGACGGGACTCGAACCCGCGATCTTCTGCGTGACAGGCAGACGTGTTAACCAGCTGCACCACGAGACCAAATGGTTGCGGGAAGAGGATTTGAACCTCTGACCTTTGGGTTATGAGCCCAACGAGCTACCGAACTGCTCCATCCCGCGATATATATGGCGGAGGAAAAGGGATTCGAACCCCTGCGCCGATTGCTCGACCTCCTGGTTTTCAAGACCAGTCCCTTCAACCAGACTTGGGTATTCCTCCGTGTTTTTTCCCAAGTAACAAAATAATTATAGCATATTACTTTCATTTGTGTCAACAACATTTTCCTTTTATTTTTGGATATGCTTTACCTTACTATCATTTAATTATATTAAATATAATTTTAAAAATGTATAAAAAAAGTAAACTCTACTTAGAAATTTACTTTTGTTATTGTTTAACTCTTCTTTTTTATAACTAACTTATCACACATTGCTAAGACAGCTGGAAGTAATATCAATATCAATAGTGATGAACATAAAGTTCCTTCTGATAGTGTCTTACAAATTTTAGCTGCTATAGCAGAAGCAAAGCACCCTACTATTAATGTTACTATAATAAGAATTGAGGCTGATGTTAATATAGTATGAATTGATTTATTATAAGAATTTATAATCGAGTCCTTTATATTCATTGTCTTTCTATGTTCTAAATAATATGATGTATATAAAATTGCATAATCAATAGTAGCTCCCATTAAAATACTTTGAACAATTAATAATGCTATAAAGTATACTGTTCCACCAGTAAATGATAATATGCCCATAGTCATATATACTGAACATTGTATCAATAAGACTAGTATTATTGGAATAATTATTGATTTAAAAGTAAAGGCTACTACTATAAATATAGCAAGCATTGTAAGTATAGTAATAAAGTCAAGTTCACTATTAAAAGTTTTACTCATTTCATAAGCCATTGGAGAATTACCAATTATATATGTACTATCTAAATTTCTTTTTTCAAAGTCATTTTTTATATCTTTTATAAAGTCAAAAGTTTTATTAGATTCTAATTCAAGATTAGTATTAAGTACTATTCTTGAATAACCATTTCCTACTAGTAACTCTTTAGCATTATTTATATCTTTTTCGGCAACTTTAATATTTTTTCTTATATCATTTTCTGTAAAATTATTAAATCTTTTATCATTTAAAATAGTATCATTTAAATAATTTACAAATTCCTCAACTGTTAAGGACCATTTATTATTATATTCATTTTCACTACCATAGTAGATATATAATAAGTCTATCATTTTTTCATCTATATCTTTAGTTAAAGTTGATAATATTCCAAACATCTCATTTTTTGTATATTTGGTATTTTTAATTGAAGCATTCATAATGCCATTTATTGTTTTAATTTTATTAAGCTTTTCATCATCAAAATTATTTTTATATTCTTCTTTTGTTATAACATCATTTAACAAGAAGTCAACTATTTCTTTTAGAGATATTAAAGTATTATGATTTTGGTAATTATATAATGAATATATCAAATTTAAGCTTGAAGTATCAATATTAAGTAGTTTCGATAGTTCATTTGTATTATAATATGTATTATTTACAGTAGAATTCATTATATTACTTAGAAGTGTTAAATCCTTTATAGTTTTATTTGTTAGACTTCTTGATAAAATTTCATCATTTTTATGATTTAATATGAAATTTACAAACTCAATTGGTGTTAACCTTAAAGAATTAGTGGTTGATATGTAAAGAGAATAAATGCTTTTTGTTATTGTCATCTCAATACCAGTTATACTAGCTAATTCTTGATATGTATATGATGTATTATTAATAGAACTTGACATAATGGTTGAAAGTAATGCTAATTTTTTAATAGTTATATCATCTATACTAATATTATCTTTATTAATTAAAATAAGATTTGTAAAATTATTAGGCGTCATGGTCCAAGTAGTTGTATTATTATTTGCTAAATCAATTAAGGCATATAAATTATAAATTAATTTTGGATCTATATTTAATATAGTTGCTACTTCACTTGCTGTATAATTATTTGGATCATTCATTAACTGTGGAGAACTGGCAAGCAATACTATGGATGTTACATCAATATCTTTCAAATAGTTAGTACTACTTTTTAGATAATCTACTGTGGTTATAAATGTTTTAAGATTCATTTTAGTGTTATTATCTGTAGTTTTATATTGTAAATATAATAACTGTTTTACCATATTTTCATCCATATTAAATATAGTAGCAAGTTCTTTTGAATTCATTTCTTTCATTATTAATGTTTTATCACTAAAGTTTTTTAAAGTATTTAGATTTTGTTTAGTGTTATCATCAAATTTATTTTTGTATTCATCATTTGTTAAAACATTATTTATTACAAAATTTACAAAAGTATTAATAGTCATTCTTTCTTCTATTTCATTTTGTGTTAAGTAATATAAATATAAGTCTTTTGAAGTTTTAGAATCTAGATTAAATAATTTCGATATTGATATGCTATCCATTTTAGTACTAATTGTATTTATATTAGTAAAACTCGTTAGTATATTTAAACTATTTTTGGTATTATTATCTATATTTTTAGAGTACTTTTCGTTTTTTATTACATAATTATTCATAAAGTTAGAAAACTCCATTAAACTCATTTTATTAGTAATATTTTTAGAACCATAGTATATTAAAATATCATTTATATTATTAGTATCAATTTCTAAAATGCTCGCTATTTCAGATGAATTTCTTTTTTTATTTATAGATTCTATATTGGCAAAATTTCCTAATTTATCTATATTCTTTTTGATATTATCATCAAGTTTGGAGTTCATATCATCATTTGTAGTAACTTCATTTTGAATAAATTCTATGAATTCTTGAAATGTCATTTTATTTTTTTCTTCTCTATTATAATAATTATAAAACAATATTTTTAATAGATAATCATCAACTTCTATAGTGCTTCCTAGATCATTAAGTCTTTTATTAAGTTCATTATATTTTAGTTTTTCATTTATTGTATTTGAGTAGCATAATGCTTTATCTATGCCCTCTTTTTTTTCTAATTCTTTGCAGTATTTAGCAAGTTTTTTCTCATCCTTATTTTTATATATTATGGCCATTTGATTGTTAGTATTAAAGATATCTTTTATTTTATTTCCTTCATTTTCAGTATATAAAATTTTCAAATTACCTTTAGTTAAAAAGCTAAAAATAAAAGCTCCTATAAATAAAAATATAGATATTTTTCTTAGCTTATAACTAAATTTTCCTAATTTATCAAGTCTAATATTAGGACTTTTCTTTTGTGTTTTAATGATTAGTTTATCAAATATTAGAATAAGTGCAGGAAGACAAGTGAAAATACTTATTAAACTTAATAAAACACCTTTAGCTAAAACAAAACCTAAATCACGACCAATAGTAAAACTCATAAATACCAAAGCAAGAAGACCAACAATTGTTGTTATAGAACTACTTGATATTGATGAAAATGATTTATTCAAAGCCTTTTTCATAGCTTTTACCTTATCTTTTTCTTCTTTCTTTTCTTGTGAGTAACGATTCATTAGCATAATTGAGTAGTCCATTGATAAGGCCATTTGTAATATAGCTGAGATTGAAGAAGTTATATTAGAAACATTATCAAATATAATATTTGTTCCATTATTCAATAATACTGCTATTAATATTACAGTTAGGAATAGGAATGGTTCTATATAAGATGAACACATTATAATAAGTATTACTAATGCACAAGTAACTGCAAGAATAACTATCCAAGTTGGTAATACATCTTCGTTATTTGAAGCAATATCTCCACTTGTATATATTTCATAATCTTCATATTTTTCTAGTACTTTGTTAAATACCCTTTCAGCTAATTTAGAGTCTGATGTATCTGCTACATTTATAATATATAAAGTATAATTATTCTTATTATAATCATCTGTTTTTTCATAATTAATAGAATCTATTCCTTTAATATTTGATAACTCTTCAAAAATTTTTTCTTTATCATTATCATTTAAGTCTTTAAACATTAAATTAAAAGAGCTTGTTTTTAATTCTTTTAATTTCGTTTCCATTAAATCCATTCCAATTCTTGTTTCTGAATCACTTGGTAAGTATTTTGCAATATCATAATTAATATTTACCTTTGTTGATAAGAAAAGTGATATAATTGAAAGTATAATAAAAGATATTAAAACAATATTTCTTTTATCAATAATAAAATCTGTTATTTTTTTCATATTTCATCCCCCTATAATTTTATTTCACAAACATCATCGATTATAACAAATATTATTTTTTTTTGAATAACAAACGTTTAAATATTGTATAAATTTTGACATAATTTGCTTGTTTGTATAAATTTTATATAGATATGTTAACCATTTTTTTATTTTTTGATATAATTTCTTTGGTGATTGATTATGAAAGTAAAAGGTATTAATGCTTCTTCAAGAAAAACTAAAGAGTTAATAAAGAAAGCTTTTGCAGAAGAAATAGAAGAAAAGAGTGAACTTAAACGAGTTACTATTACTACTCTTGTTCAGAAAGCTGGTATTACAAGAGGTGCTTTTTACTCGCATTATGATAATATTTATGATGTAGCAAAAGATATTCAAAATGAAACTATAGATGTACTTTTTTCTAATATGAAAAATTTAACATCTATAAACGATGTTAATGAATATTTTGATAATGTTATGAATTATTTTAAGAATAACAGAGAAATTTACTTTATGCTTTTAAAAAGTGATGATGTTCTTATGTTCACAGAACGTATAACAAGACTTATGCAAAAAAACATTTATGATTATTTAGATAATGAACATATAGAAAATTTAGCTCTTAATATTACATTTTTTATAGATGGTTGTATTAATCTTGTAATAAGATATTTCAGAAAACAGATAGATGTTAGTTTAGATGATATTTGTGAATATATGAAAAAAACTTTTATTAAGGTTTTCTCATAAACTATTTATATGATACAAATACTTTTGTATAAAAAGATTCAATAGCTAAAATTAATGTAATCATTAAATGGAGATTGTATTGTTTATAAATTTCAAAAAGTTTATTTAGTTTTCTTGTGATAACTAATATTTTTTATTTTATTATTTTTTTAGGTTCACATTTTATCTTTTTTACACATATTTTAAATTCTTCTGAATTATAAAAGCTATATTAATAAACCGAACCTTTAAGGGATTTAGATAAAGTCCTTATGGTCCCCTAGAGAAATTTTTGTAAAAGAAATAGTCAGTATTAATTTATTAACTGACTATACATTTAAATAATATTTATATAATTTTTAACTTATATTTCTATTTGTTAAAACTAGCTCTTTATAAGTTGCTCCACTCATAGTAGATGTTGTTCCATTATCATTAACTTTATATGCAATAGATATTGAATAATCTGGATAATTGCTCAAAATATCTTGAATTTTCTCATCATCTATTCCTAATTCTTCTTTATGAGATAATATGTATTCTATGTCTTCTTTATCTTTTTCTAATCTGAAAGAAAATTGCTCATCGACTGCACTTTTTTTACTAACTAATGTATATTCTAATGGAAAAACTTTAAATACAGAATCATATAATTCAACATTTCTAACAAAATCATCAATATCTGTATTATTTAATATTCTTACCCCAAGCAAAAATCTATGCATCTCATTTATATTAAAACTTTTAGCTATAATATTATTTTCATATTGATATATTGGAAATACTGATATATTTATTCCAAATAATTTAGCCTTAAACCCAAAGTCTTGTATTTTATTATAATAAGATCTAGTTCTACTAAAAAATTCTTCTAATGGGTCATAAACATTACCATCTTGGTCAACATTTATCGTATCTTCATCTTGAAGAATTGTCATTCTATTAAGCATTAAACCTAAAAATTCATTGGTTTGTTCATTTTTATCAACCAATTCTGTTGATTTCTTTTGAATTCTTGAAGTTAAATGACAAAATTGTGCAAGTGGTTTTGAATCACATATCATTTCAAAACTATCTTGTTCGGCTAATTCTTCTCTCAATTTTTCCATTTGGGGCACAGGAACAAAAATGTCTATGTCTCCAAAGTTTCTACTTTCGTTTGCATTATTTAAAATATATGGTATAGTTCCTCCATAAAAACACATTTCCTCGACTACACTAGGATCTAATGTTTTTAGTTTTTGATAAAATTCTTTTATTTGAAGTAAAGTATATCTTTCTTTTTTTAAATTTTTACTTTCATGATAATTATGAACAAAGTAACCATTAACTCCTGGAAAATATGATGGATTATTTTTTTGGGGTTCATATAATTCTTGCAATTTAATTCTTTTTTCTTCCATTTTTTCTTCCCATATTGCGAGCTGTCTTTCCTCGTATTTTATATAATCATTAATTATTTTTTTATGACATTCATACGCCTCATTAATTGACATTCTATTAGCAAATTTTAAAATCAACTCTTCTGTATCTCGAAAAGAAGTATCAGAATAACTAGTGTTTGTAGAAGCATATTTTAGAAATCCTTCCTTATCATAAGTAAAATCAATACTATATGGTATTTCAATTCCAATTTTCTTTTCTAATTCATCTTTAGTTTTTACTCGTATAGCATCTTTCATTTTGAAATAGTGATATTCATGCAAATCATAACTTGGATTATCTTTCCACATAGAAGCAGTACTAGGTTCCTGGGCATAGATTGCATTACTAAAATCTGCATCAAATAACTCTTGTTTTTCTTTACCAGAAATAACTTCGGTTTTTGCAAAAAGTTTCATCCACTTCATATTATAAAATAAAGAAATAACAGCTGGGTCACTAAAATCTATTTTTTCGCCTTTTTTAAAATAAATATGGGCATCAAGTTTTTTATAGGGATATCCTTCAGTTAATTCAATAAGTTTATTACTATTCGTTTTATCTTGTATATCTTTTTTTTGAGCATTTGTAATAGCATATATCCCATTATCATCTATGTGTTCAAATAACCAATCATTAAGATAAAAATAATCTCCTGGCCATAAATATAATTTATAAGTTCTATCTTTAGAAACAATTATATTTTTATAAATTTTATGATATAAAACATCATTCTCATCACAATCATCATTTTTTTCGTATATTAACCCATTATCATAATTAAAAACCTGTTTAAATTGTCGCCCTGTGATGTTTTCTATTAACCATTCTTTTCTATATCTTAAAATATCACCTTTTTTATATTTAACACCATCTTTATCTTCATAATCATCAATAAATTTTAAATAAACATAATCTTCTCTTTTAAACTCTTTCATTATAACACCTCATTTGTTAGTTATTTATTATATTACATTTGCCTTAAATTTGAAATGCTTTTAATCATCTTTCTTTGACTATCTATTGTAAATGGACTTTCATTAGCAACTATGTAATAAATTACTGCTTTTAATTTTTTATTCATATTATCAAGCCTTTCTGCAAATTCTCCTTGTCCAACTTGTTTCTAAAGATTTATATAATTCAAATCTTTTATTTCTTTCTTTTAGCTTTTCTTGCTTCAAATATCGATATTATTTTTGCTCTTTTAGTAATTATACTTAATTTTTCTTCTTCACTAATCACTCTACTATTTTGTATATCCTCATTTTTCAAATTAGAATTGAATAAAAAATTATCTATAATTTCTTTATGTTTTAAAAACTTAAAACTAGGATTAATTATATTTTCATCAAAAGGTTTATACAATTCTGAAAAAATAATTTTAATTTCATCATCACTAATACTATATAATTCAAACATTTCTAGTAAATCTTTTATATCCCAATCATCAATAATAGAAGAGAATTCAAATAGTAATATTCGCCTTTTTATTTGTTCTACTTTTGTACCTTTTTTATTCAAAAATTCTAATTCTCTTTCTGTTATATAAAAAGTATTAATAGCTTCCTTTTTTTCCTCATCATTACAATCTATTAAAAATGAATATAACTCTTTCATCCATTCAATCTCTATTTGTGAAAAATCATTTTGTTGGTTATTAGATATAAATATTATTCTTGTAATTGCATCCTCAATGCTACAATGTTCCTCTTTAATAACTTTAATAATTCTATTAGAATCTATTCCAAAATTTAACATTAAATGCTTAAATAAAATATGAAATTTTTCATAAATCCATTTTGTTGGTACTTGTTGACCATTATTGACATAAGCATCTATCGATTCTTCTACTGTTTTACCATAAGTCGTGATCATATAATAAATAACCCAATAATTATAGGAATTATCTAAACAATATTTATATAAGCTTTCTTCGTTAATAAATAAAATTGTATTTTTGCCTCTTATATTAACTTCTTTTTCTACTTCTTCGGGAGTTGTACCAGATGATAATAATTGATTTAGTTTAAGAACTGAAATACCAAAACATTTGGATAGTTCTGAATAATTAGCCTGTTTTCCTCTTAGAATAGCCTGTTTTCTTTTTAATTGTGATTCTTTTGTAATAAAAACAGCCTTTTCAATATTATCATATAATTCATAATACTTTCTAAGTGTATCCTTTTTTATGTCTTCTAAATTGGCTATCCCAGAAATTGTCATCATTTGCCCTTTATATAAAATTGTACCATTATGACTATTTTGAGCTTGTTTTGCTAACCTAATTGCTTCATATATATCATTTGTCTCCTGATAATACTTTGCAAGAGATTTATTTCCTACTTCTTCTAGATTAGCTATTGCATAAATTGTCATATTTTTGCCATTATATGGAATATCACCATTTCGTTTTAACTGATCATATTTAGTTTTTTCTACAGCTTTATAAATATCATTTAATTCTTCATAATTCTTTTTTAACGATTCAAATTTCACTTTTTCTTTTATAGAAATTGCTTTTAAACTTAACACATCATCATAGTATGAAATATTTCTTTGAGCTTGTGATTTTTTTGCTCCTTTCACAGCCTCGTACATATTTCCTATTTTTTTATACCAATCTGCTAATGTTTGTCTATTTATTCCTTCAGTCCTTGCTATTTCAGCTTGTGTCATCATTGTACCATTATATTCATATAATTCGCCTTTCAAGAATATTCACATCCATTTCATTATAATTATACTATTTTTAATAATTTATTGAAATATATATTAAAGCTTTTTATAAAGTATTTCAATGTGCTATAACAAATAATTTAGTATAACTATCATAGGGGAATATCAGGTCTTGAGTGTTTACCAAATCTCATAAAAGAAAGGAGTTTTGATATGATGATAGCTAAAACTTTTATTGTGAAAGCTCTCAGGTCTCATGTATCATTTTATGTTTTTTATCATTATGGCAAAAATTATAAAAAAGGACACTTAATTCTATGAATTAAATGTTCGTCTGATTTTTCGGGTAGACATTCAACTTGCAAAAACTGAATGTTCCCTTTTTTATTTTATGCAACTTCTCTTGACATATTTATGTTAACATAAAAAACGACTTGTCAAAAAAGTCGTTTTTCTATCGCTACTCGAAAATTCGGGTTTCCTATCAATCTGGTGCGAGTGTCGTAGATATCTACAACTCTCATACAGTACGAAATGATATAAATATCACTCACTAAATATATTTTACTAAATAATAGAAAAAGTAGCAATAATTTTATGCCACTTTATTCATTATCTTCTTTTTTTAACTGAACTGCAAAAGTAAATGCAACCCTAAAAAGACTATATAGTTGCAGT
>CAJTKB010000033.1 GCA_910576925.1 uncultured Bacilli bacterium
GTTTACATATGAGTACGCATATGTTATATTATAAATAAGCAACACAATACATTTATAAAATATGGAGGACGAAAATAATGAGTAACGAAACAAAAACAATTAGATTAGAAAACAAAGAGGATATTACGAATGTAATGACTAAATTGAAAAATTGTGAGGTAGAGTATAAACAAGTAACCTTCCCAGATGATGAAACGCAAGCAACATTTTATTTAATCGGTTGGTCAGTAGATGATGAAGGAGAACGATATAGACGATTTGTATCAGAAGCGTTTGATAATGCATTTAAAGAAACGTTATCAGACAAACTAGATGATGAAAATTGGTCATTACGTACGAATATCAATCATGACATTCAAACAATTTGGGATTACTTAGAGAATGGTTTAGCAATTGACTTAGCTTATAGAGAAGAACGTTATACATTCCAAAAGAGTAATGATGGCAACAGAATTGACCTCACGTATGAAGGAGAAGAAGAAAGTAAGGTTATTGGAGAAATCACAGAAGACAAAAACCAAAAATTCATTGTAGAGATATATGAGGACACAAAATATTCTAAAGCACAAAAACATTATGGCATCGTAGAAATGGCAGATATTCATGAATTAAATGAAATGTGCGAGTTTGATGAAATGGTAAAAGAATAGTAAGAGAAGGCTTGTAAATAAAGTGACTGAATAGAAAAAAGTAGAAGCGGTTTAAATCTACAGATATATTCAGTCACTTCTTTTTAAAATAAAAAAGGTTGTTGAATTTAAATCATTAAAGGATATATTAACGTATATTAAATAATCATGATGACATGTGATAATCGAGATAAAAGCAAGAAGCGGATAGATAAAACAATAAAATAAGGACAATCAAAGGAGGAAGGTATATGTTACCGAAGTTAAGGGCTTATGTAGTAAATGGAAATAAGTATTTAAAGTGCGATAGTGATAAATGGACGTTTATTACAAGTAACTATGGCATTAATAAAGAAGTTAAAGTCACAGACCAAGTTGTTGTTTTAAGAACGACTCTTGATTTAGTAGTAGCATCAACAGGATTACTAGATAAACAAGGTGTAGAAATCTTTGGGGACGATATTGTAGAGTTTAAAAACCCTTATGATAAGAGAAGTAAAGCAAGAGGTATCATTGTGTGGCGTGAGGATAAAGCTTGCTATGGTATAGATATGGAAGGTACGACAGAACAATTTGAGTTATACAAAATCACATCAGAAAATTACTTAAGTGTTATCGGAAATAAACATCAACATCCACACTTAATTGAGGGGGTAGAAGCGGTTGTCTAGAACGATTGATGTAGATACTATCATTAAAGTTTTGGAAATGAGTAAACATGATATTGGTATGTGGGATGTACTAAGTGAATTTGATGAAGAAGTGGAAGAAGAAATAATTGAATTCATTGAAGAAAATAGTGAAGAATTTGAAATCTTTTTAAACACCACGTTAAATCATGTGATGAATAGATTAAAAATGAGAATAGCTTTTGCAAGTAACAAGGAAGCATAGTTTATGTGCTAAATAAGTTATATCAAAGAGATAATAACCACTAGTTATGGCGGACAGTCAATGAAACTATATGAAAAATTACGACATAAAAGTAGGAAGGTGTAGATTAATGGCAGTATATACGTATGATGATATTGAAACATTTAAATTTGATGACACAAGAAGTTTTAAACGTACAGTAGAGAATGGTCAGTATATTAAGTATAACAAGCAAGTAGAAACCGTAACGTTTAAAGATGGAAAGAAAGGCATGTACGTATCAGTATTTAAAGAAGTACATGAAGAAGATGATTATGACAGTATGCTATCAGACGAAGTGGTTAAGCAAAGAGTATTCACGATAAATGATGCTAAACAAGCGGACGACTATTTCATGTCAGATAGCATTTAAGGCGATAGCAAAATAAAACTCAAATAATATATAGAAAAGGTGGAAGCGGATATGACAAACAAAAAAGAAACACAAGCAGAAAAAACGCAAGAGAGTTTAAAGAAGGATTACAAAAAAGGGGCGACATGGTAATGCCACCAAGAAATTGGGGTAAAACGAGTGCTAAGAAAACAAATAAGAAATAAAAGATGGAATAATAGGCTTTGAGTTAATGAGCGGTATTTAAGGAGGTAGAGTTATTGTTAAATCAATTAAGTGATGTTGAAGTAAAAGAGTTAGAAAATATACACCAAGTTATTTATCTACTATCATTAGCACATAGACCAATCTGGAAGTTTAAGGATAGATTCCTAGAAGATAAAAGAGTAATAAATACATCGATTTATTTATCTAAAATACATTCAGACACAGAAAATATTAACGAAGTCTTATATGACGTATATAAGTATAAGAATGAAATAAAAAAAGCTATTGTTAGTGCGGATAAGCTTTATAATGAGCAAGACTTGATTCCTGATACTGTTAAGTGGATGGATAATATACGAAGTTTATTAGAAATTAAATAGGCTATTACAGATAAGGTTTACGCATTAAGTATTAAAGGAGGAAGGATATTATGAGCAACAGTAATAAAATTATAATTGGAACATCAAGCAACGGTAGCTTTGTAAATGGTTGTTATAAACATATTAAGCTTATAAAAGAGAATAGTCCTGAAATATACAAACAAATGCTTATGAATGGTATATCAGGTAAAGATAGCAAAACAAAATAAATAACGTGTGACACCTTTAACGAAAGTTAAGGGTGTTTTTTAAATAAAAGGGCGTTATCTATTTACAATATATAAAACATATGGTAATATGTATATAAATTAGATGAAGGAGCTGAAGGCTATGAAAATCATAGAGTATCTAACAACATTGAGTGACAGTAATGTGAATAGCATTACATTTAACGGACGAGACGTGACAAGATTGAATGAATTCATTAAAGAATATAACGTGAGTAATTCAACATTAGATGAAGCGGATAACGATTTTGAAACATTAATTAATAATGTAGTTGATGAATGTAGCGAAGATGAAGAAGAAAAAGCTGAGTTGCTAGAAGCAGAACAAGATTTAGCGGATTTTCAAGACATTGTGGAAGAAGATATATATGTTCAAACATTTGAAATAGTAGGAGATAAAATCAACATCATCATAGAATAGAGTGAGGAAAATAAAGGAGGGCAAAACCATGAGTGAAGTATTAACGAAACAAGTATTTGAATCCGAAGAAGACGAACTATTAGATTATGAATGCGAAGTGTGTGGTCATCATGTAGAAGCGGTTGACGGAGAAGATATCGAAGCATGTGAAGAATGTGGCAGTGAAGCTATTATCAAAACTACGTCACATGAAGATGAAGCGTGTTCAAGATGTCATCAAGTATTCGAGATGTGGGAAGATGCTTATCGCCAACAAGCATACAAACAAGAAGATGAATTACTGATTTGTGAAGATTGTTTTGATAAGTTGCCCGACTAAACAAAGGGCGTAAAAACCTCAATAAGCATGTATGAACGTAAGGTGTTCAAACGATACTGGTGGATTATCAAGAGATAAAAAGCCAGTATTCTTTATATCATAGATAAAAGGAGTAGAAGCGGTATGGAAAAGTTACCTCCAAAAGTCATTGAATTTGATGCGATAAAAAAAGAACGATTAAATAAAGATGGTTGTCAGTGTGGTTGTCAAGCTCAGTATTTAGTCGATGAAGCCAACATGATAGTGAAATGCCAAAGATGTGATGCGAGAGTAGAACCTTTTCAAGCGTTGTTAGTTATCACGGAAAGAGCATCACGATATAATCAACAAATCAAGAAGATGCACGAACAAAGAGAAGCTATCCAATCCTATAAACCGCATAGAGTGACACTCAAGAAGTTAGAGCAACAATATAATAGGAGCAGTCGAGGTAAAGCGAATTTAGGAACGAAACTTTACCCGTGTTGTCCGAGTTGTAAGGAGCCTTTTGAATTAGACGAGATAGTGGATAATTGGATAGGTGGTATTAACATACAACAACAGTTATACAGTAGACAAAACAAGCAACGAAGAGATGAAGATAAACACACATAAACACCACAAAGGAAGTGAAGCAGTATGGTTAATAAACACAGAGCTTTTTGGTCGAACATGTCAGACGGAGCCGTCAAGTTTGGTTATACAGATAAGAACTTTGAGAAACATATGGAAGCATACAAGCAACGTAATAAATTCATATATGATTCACTTTCAGATGTACTGAATACTTATCCCGATAAACAAAGAGAAGTTTTTCATGAGATATGTGAAGCGTTGAGAACACTCAAAGATGAACGAGGATTATAGGTATTAGTATTTATGGCCAAAACGAAAAGAAGCGGTTAACAAGCAGTATTAAGCGTATATCGGATATATCAAAAAGGGGGTTATTAAAATGCGTTTTATAGAAGAGTATCAAACAATCATCAATCAATTAATGAAGTCTGATATTAGTTTTAAAGTGAACATGGAGAAAGAATTAATCGAAATAGAGGATATATATGTAGATGTAGAAGAAGGTTGGACGAACGAATCGGTTTGTTACAGTGTATATGCTAGAGACAGAGGACGTAGTTTCAATTTAGATGAAGTCGAAAAGGTTATAACTGAAATACAAGAATTAATGGTTCGTTCAGATTAACATTGATATGATAGTAAAAGTTGAGGTTCACAAAACAAGAAGCTCAAAATATAGATGTCTTGACCTAAACAAAAGAAGCGGTTAAGTATATCAGCAAACAACAACTAAGGACAATATAAAAGGAGAGGTTCAAATGAATTTAGATGTAAAACAAGGTTGGTACACATACAAACTAATGGTGGAAGAGGAATTTGTAGAGGTATGTAAAGATATTGAAGCAAACAGTGACCGTTATAAAAAAGACGTACATACAACCGTGATGTCATTAAACACAGATGATAACGGATTGGAACAAACGAAAGTAAAAGGACAGGCATTGGTTAACATCCTTGTATTAATAGACCAATTATCCAACTCACCAACTGTAGCGTTATTATCAGATGTATATCCGAATGCTTATAAAATATTAGGTGTTGGCAATTATGACTATTACGCACTACCAATTAATAAACTATTAGCAGACTTAAAAGATTATGAAGAAAAATGGAATACGTTAAAAGGTATGTTAGAACGCATTACAGATAATAAATATCGATATACATTAGATGGCCAAGAACAAGAAACGGTTCAATATGTAAAACAACAATTAGAGAATATGAATCAAGTAGAATCAAAATTGGCCGAAGTTTAAATACAACGTATATTAAATAAAGTTATACGCTAAAAGGGTACTCACAATAAAGGTTATGAGACCCTTTTTTATTATGGCCAAAAATAAAACAAGAAGCGGTTTAAAGAAATGATTAATAAAAAGAGAGGATAATTTAATAAACAAGTGTTTACATATGAGTACGCTTTTGTTATATTATAAATAAGCAAACAATATCACACTATGTTGGAGGGATTAGATGAATGATTTTAAAAAGAAGTTAGCAATCAAGATTGTGAAAGATACTATTTTGAATCAGTATCTTGGAGATGTAGAAAATAGTTATTTGAATGATGAAATGACTGAAGCGGAATACAAAGAAAGAATTGATATTGTTAACATCAAGGGATATGCAGATGATGTTATGACAAAAGCATTTAGCGATGGGGTAATGATTTCGCCAATAGATAATGTGTCTTTAGAATCTAAACACGTTAAGTTTAGTGGAAAGGAAACAATTGAAGAAATCAAAAGCGTAGCAAGTACTTTAGCGTTAAAAGAGAACTAAGATGACCATAAATAGAAGAACTTATATGATATTCATAACTAAAATAGAAAAGGTAGGTAATGAGAATGGATTACTATAAAGCAGAAAGCCAAAAGATGTATAACGATATCAAAGCAGATATTAAAGATTTATCGCCTATCAGTAGTGGAGAGGTAAATTGGTATAAGTTTGTAACGAATATTATAGGTTTAAGTGATGTTAAAGCAAATGAAGTATTGTGGGAACAAAGCAAAACTAATCATGAAGAGATAGATTGGCGTAGAACATATGATGAATTAGATATGTTACACGGCGATACAGGTAGCTTAATTGCCACGATAGAAGATGAATGTAATCACAACGTATATTAAATAAGGTTATATGTTAAAAGGGTACTCACAACAAAGGTTATGAGACCCTTTTTTATTATGGCCAAAAATAAAACAAGAAGCGGTTTGAAGAAATGGTTAATAAAAAGTGTTTACATATGAGTACGTTTTTGTTATATTATATATAAGCAGTTGAACAACAAACACAAAAGTGGAGGTAATCGAGATGATTGTAGAAAATGGAGATAACACAAGATTAATTGAATTTATGGAAGAGTTGGATAGTGGAATGGCTATCGACCAAACTTACAAGGATAACAGTTATAAATTTTACAAAGAGAATGGTAAGGTTTTAGTTTACTTAGACGGAGATGTAATTGGTCACTTAGAACAACATGAAGCAACGCCTTATGAAGTACTCAACTTTCACGATTGGGATTCAGAAAAAAACTATAAATTTGAGTGGTTAGGAGAAATAGACGCTTACAAATTTAATTACGTGTTTTAGTAAAGGTGGGGGATTAAATTCCCCCTTTAATTTTATAATGTAAAAGGGGCGATTGTTTATGCAACAGGAAGAGAACAATCTTGAACGATTAGTAAACAAACAATTAACTAAAATCCAAAAGAGGGTGTCAGATACGGGTGGTCGTACAAATATACATGATTTAAAATTCATCACAGAATATATGTACAAAAAAGAATTCCCAACTAGTAAATTAGATTTAAACTATTATCATTACCTTTGTGGTTTGAAACTAGACCGTGTTATAGATGAAATAAACTTCTTAGGACTTACAAGACAATGAAAGACATAAAGTAGTATATAAAGGCTATAAAGGGCGATATATAATAGGCGATTAGATATGTCAGTAAAAACACTTCTAAATAGATAGAGGTGTTTTTTTTATGCGATTAATAGCGATATGGGGTTATAAGAATCATATCAGTATAAGTAAGAGCATTTAAAAGTCTAATTATCCTGTTACTACTAGCTTTAGAGTTGTACAATCAGTATATTTTGACTTGTCTTATGGTAGGCTTTAATAAGCATTTAAATAAAAAATAAAAAAATATCATATATTAGTTTACATATGAGTACGCTTTTGTTATATTATATATAAGCAGTTGAGAGAAAGACCGAAAAAATAAACAAACACTAAGGAGAGAATAAAAATGGAAATTCAAATTAAATTACCAGTAGGATATGAAAAGCACGTAGAAGAGATTGCAAAGCAATACAAAGTGAAAACAAGTGGTTTTAAAAATTTCTACAACGCAGATGTTGAATATCGTAATGACTTTCAAGAGGTTGAAAAACTTGGCGATTTATTAGGCGACTTATTTCAAGTAGTATTGCAAGACCATGAAAAAGTTGGTACAAGAATTAATGATATGCCATATGTGGTAACAAAAGATAATGAGTTGAATATCCCAAAAATTCTTAAAAAACTTATGAGATAAATAGATTACTAAAACGTAAGAAGCAGATATTATGTACTATGAAGTAGATAATGAGGAAATGATATAAATAATGAAGTGGAGGAAAAGGATATGAGTATCAATGCACCTAAAACAGAGGTAGAAGTAAATTTAGTTGGAGAAGATGGTAATATATTTAATTTGGTGGGATTAACGTCAAAAGCATTAAAAAGAAGCGGATATAAAGAGTATGCCGAAGAATTAAACTCACGCTTAAAGGAACAAGAGAGCTATGATGATGCTTTAAACCTTATTTCTGAATATGTAACAATCCTATAATTAACATATAAACAACAAGCCCTTAACGATGTGTTAGGGGTTTTTAAAACGTAAAGGCATATAGAAGTGTTATGTGGTTGCAAATAACAATGTATGACTTATAATATAGTTGTGTAGTTAGGAGCGGTTATACATTCGTATAATCGCTTCTTTATTTATATAGAGAGATAATCGGGATATCTTGTAAGGCTAAAAATATATTTAAGGGAAGGTAGTAGGGTCGATGAAAACATTATTCAAAATTCTTGGCGTAATCGTAGCATTGTTTATAGCATTAGTTATATTTATAACATACGTTAATGTTAAAGATTCAAAAGAACAAGAAGCAGAAGAGAAAAAGATAGAACAAAAAGAAGCGAAAAAAACATATAATGAAAAAAGCCAATTATATGAAGATGTTATGAAAGTGCTAAGGGAAGATAGAATGAATGCTATAAATGTGTATAGTGGTCATGAAGATATAGCACCTAAAGATAGACAAACTATTTCAACACGGATATTTGACCAGTATGAAAAAGATGAAAAAGAATTAAAACATTCTAAAGAATTGAGAACTTTGATAGATAAAGATAAAAAGGACGAAATGACTACAAATGAAAGAACAGAATTTATTAGGTCGTTTTCTGAAGAATATTATCGAATAGCAGTCGAAGGTAAAGAAGAATTCAAGAAACAATAATCAAGAAGGTTTTATACATTTAATGATGTAGTGTCTTTTTAATTTATATATATAACCGATGAGTTGTTGGAAAGCTCGATATACGGGGAAATATTAGTGTTAAAAAATAGGTAATGTGTGTGAGTTTACTTTTTTTATAAATGCGAAAGTGATAATATAGAAACAAATAAAAGGAAAACCTGAGCTATTAGCGTAGCTCAGGTTAGAGTAGTAAGGTTAAGACCCAAAGTCATAAGTCAAAACCACCAAAAAAATTTCGCGGAAGAAATTTTTGAATTACTTATTCATTTATATGTGTATTATATAGCTATAGACTATATTTTTCAATAAAAATGTTTAGACGGTTTACGGATTTCGTTCATCTTTTTATCCGTACGGTGTATCGTGGTTTCTTTATACTTAACTTAAGCTTACTATCTCTAACGAAAAGGAAGAGGTAGTTTTTTTATGGAGAAAAATAATCAATTAACAGTCGTAGATAATAAAGTAGCAAATGAAAGATTTATGAAGGTATATAAGTTCTTATTAGACGACTTATATAAGGCAATCAAGATAGATGCTAAACTTCTGTATTCATTCTTAAGCAATAAACTATATAGGGTATCTAAAGGGCAATATAAAGAAATATATAAAGACGAGGACGGCAGACCATACGTTACATTTAAACGTGCTGATTTAGCTGATGCACTTTCATGTTCTATAAGAAAAGTAACAGTACTAAAGAAACAGTTAGTAGAAGCGGGATTAATCGAGGATAAGTTTGTAGGTGGCGGTAAAGAAAACAGAATATATATCAACATGCCAGATGTAGCAAAAGAATATATGTATGTAGATAAGAAAACCAATACCAAGAAATATAGTTTCTATAAGATTCCTAAGTGCTTATTTGAAGAGAAAAGATATCAAAGCATGTGTAATTACAGTAAGATGCTTTATGCCGTTATAGAAGCTCGCTATGCTTTATCAGAAACCAACGTAAAGAAACATAAGATAGGTAAGTATGTAGATGCTAAAGGGCGTGTATTTTGCTTATTTACGAATGAGAACTTAAGACAATTACTTAACATATCAGAAAATACGCTTATTAAAGCTAAGAAGGAATTAATCGTTTTATCTCTTATGAGAAGTGAAGATATTTCTAATAGTAATAACAAACGTTTATACATAAATACGCCTTCTGTTGCGAATAAACAAGAAAGAAAACCAGAAGATGTTGTATTAAAAAATGAAGTTGTAGAATTCCCGTCAAAAGAATACGCAGAAGCGGATAATAAGCACGATAAAACCCTAGAAGTGCAAAATAAAAAAGTTAGTGGTGCATATTATGAAGTAGGGGTAGAGCAGAATATGAAGCCTAGATATACAGTCTCTAGTAATACTGTTAAAGAATATATATCTAATGATATGTATGATATGTATAGAGACATAGGAGAACAACCAAACGTATTTACAAATCAATCACAACAATCATTCCCTCAAGATAATATTATAGATTTAAATAACGTTAAAAAAGAAGCACTTGTAATGAACCTACCTGAACATTTAGCAAGATACTTTAAGAACTATAATGTAGAAGATATAGAAATCATTAAGGCAGTAATGCTTAAAGGCAAGAAAAGTTATAATACAAAACACAAAACGGACTACTCTTTAGAAGAGTTAGAAGACCGTTTATTAAAAACGCTTAAAATGCTGAAAAAAGTGATGTTGGATAAAAAGGAAGATGCGAAGTCTTTAGAACCGTACTATATGCAAATGGTTATTAATGCATTTAAAGAACATGACCAAGAAATTTATGGAGATAGAGCAAACTATTTATCGGAGGAAGAATTAAAGCTTGTAGAAGAAGTAGAACAAAAAGAGTATACGGATATAACAGATGTGAAAGCAATGGCATTAAAACATATGTATTTTGTGAGAGCAGAATCATAACAGGGATAGAAGCGGATATATGACCTTTTTATTTCTAGTGGAAGTAGAGTTATCATCTATTATATATTTACAATATAATATACATATGATAATATATAAAAGTAATCAAAATAAATCTTAATAAAAAAGGCGGGATTCAGTATGGCAACAGAATCAAAACTAGACAAGTTAATCAATCAATACAAAGAAGATTTAAAAGATGAAATGGCAAGAGAATATCATTGTGAAATCATTGTTGAAAAAGATAAGCAGTCGATTTACATTCAGGGTTATCATTGGGGCGATGAATTGTCATATGGTAACAAAGAGCTATTTGATAAAGATGTAGCTAAGGTATCGAGCTTACCTCATGTTGTAAATAAAGGTTGATGAAGTCATGCCTACATTTTAAAGAGTTGGTAAGTGAAGTAGCTAGGAAGCATGATTTTAAGATTGTAGCTTTAGAAACAGATAAAGACCATTGCCATTTATTTTTAAATGCACTACCAAATTATAGTCCGTCAGATATTATGGCAAAAATCAAAGGGGGGACAAGTAAAGTGTTAAGAGATGAATTTAAAGAACTTAACGCAATGCCTAATCTGTGGACGAGAAGTTATTTTGTTTCAACTGCAGGTAATGTATCGAGTGAAACAATTAAACAATATGTAGAAAATCAAAGGAAGAGGTGAGAGAAGTGAGACAAGCCATGACAGTAAAAATAAAACTTGAACCAAACAAAGCGCAATTGGAATTAATTAAGTCATCTTCACAAGCATATATTAATGCTATTAATACATTGGTAGACGAAATGGTTAAAGCACAGGCACCCACTCAGAAAACAACTAAGCACATTGATGTACCTTTAAATAGTAGCGTTAAAAATCAAGTGATTAGAGATGCTAAATCAGTGTTTAAGAAAGCTAAGAAGATTGAGTATAAAAAGGTACCCATTTTAAAGAAACCTATTATTGTATGGAATAATCAAAACTATACGATTCATCATGCAAGCATAAAAGTGCCGTTTATTGTTGGTGGTAAGTCACAAAAAATTGAAATTAAAGCTCTCATTTCAGACTATGAAAGAAACTTAATTGAATCAGCAAGCAAGTTAGGAACGTTGCGCATCACTCGAAAAGGCACTAAGTATGTAGCACAAATTGCCATTGAAACGGATGTGAAAGAACAAATAAATACAAAAGTAATGGGTATTGACTTAGGTATTAAGACACCTGCGGTGTGCTGTACAGATGAAAACAAAGTAAAGTTTGTAGGTAATGGAAGAGAAAACAAATACATTAGACGAAAACACAATAGTAGACGTAAGAAACTAGGTAAAGCCAAAAAATTAAAGGCTATCAAAAAGTCACAGAATAAGGAACAACGTTGGATGAATGATAAAGACCACAAGATAAGTCGTGAAATAATCGACTTTGCTATTCAACACAATGTAGGAATAATTAGATTAGAGCAATTAGCGAATATTAGAAAACAGACAAGTAAAAGTCGTAAAAACAACCACTCATTAAGTAACTGGTCATTCTATAGATTGGCACAGTACATTGAGTACAAAGCAAATTTAGTAGGTATTAAAGTAGAATATGTAGACCCTAAATACACAAGCCAACAATGTCCTAAATGTGCTGAAAGAAACAAAGCAAAAGATAGACAGTACAAATGTTCTAACTGTGGTCACACAGACCATAGAGATATAGTCGGTGCTAAAAATATTATTCACGCACCTGTACTTGATGGTCATAGTCAAGTAGCCTAGTTAACTATAAGTTCTGAACTAGGATGGGGTATTGGCATACCCCTTATCTTTAGGCAAGTACAAACTAGAAATAGATGCGTACGGTTTTGTACTAAAGAATCCCATTGCTTTAGCTGTGGGAGTGTCAAAAGCAGGGCATAATCTTTTTTCAGCTTTAAGAGAGCGAGAAAGCCCACGGTTTCAATCGTGGGATGAAAGCGATATGTTAAAAAATCTGAATTATTTTCGTATATATATAGTTTCAACGTACGAAAGTACGGTATGTTAATTATAATGTCCTAAATGTGCTGAAAGAAACAAAGCAAAAGATAGACAGTACAAATGTTCTAACTGTGGTCACACAGACCATAGAGATATAGTCGGTGCTAAAAATATTATTCACGCACCTGTACTTGATGGTCATAGTCAAGTAGCCTAGTTAACTATAAGTTCTGAACTAGGATGGGGTATTGGCATACCCCTTATCTTTAGGCAAGTACAAACTAGAAATAGATGCGTACGGTTTTGTACTAAAGAATCCCATTGCTTTAGCTGTGGGAGTGTCAAGATACTACACTTCTTAAGTTACAAAATAATTCAATTGCGCTTTCAGACTACTGATACGAGAATTGCTGTAATATCAAGAATAATATCAGGAGGTAGAAATTATATGTCGAATAAGCAAAAGATTCAACTAGTGCTAGCATCTTTACTCATAGGATTATTAATTACAGTTGGAGCAAGTTTGGTTAATTATGAATTGTATGTAATGTCGAGTAATACAGTCGATGGAAAATATACTTTGGATGAATTTATAAATTTCTCTCAATATGTTGATATTTCTTTTTACTCACTTGCTGAATTCATATCATTTAAGCTTATGTTTATCACTAGTATTGTAACATTTGTGTTCTTGTCAGCTTATATGAAGTTTTTAGGAATTAGGATGAATAAGGACGAAACTATTAAATAATAATTCTTAGTCGAATTAAAAATATATAAAGTATTAAAGAAGCGGTTCGCCGTTTCTTTTTTTAGATAGAAAAAAGAAAAGTGTTGCATATATGATACGGACATGTTATATTATATTTAAGTTAAACGTATCATTTGTGATACGCAAAAATAAATATTAGGAGATGTAAATATGGACGTAAAAAACATGACAATACAAAAAAAAGCAACGAACTTAATAAGTCGGATACTTAGTGAAGAGGTTAAATTAGAAAAGGCAGAAATAACGAAAGATGATAAATCGGTTATCATCAACGATAAGATATATATGGATATATCTACGCTAGATAAAGGGTACTTCTCTACAGGCGTTATAAATGGTGAGGACTATACGGTATACGAAGAAACATTTGATAAAGTAATTGAACTAATTAAAGAGAATAGTTAGAAAGAGTATAATTGGAATGGATAAAGATAAATGGAGTAGGTGTTTAAAGTGGTAGATTCTGAGCATATTTATAAGAAAATTCGAGACTTATTAGAATCTCAAATATCAGCTTATAAAATCGAAACAGAAACAGGGGTAAGTCGTTCCTTGATAAGTAAATTACGAAAAGGTGATTTAAAATTAGAAACGACTTATACCAAAAATACACTAGCTTTATTTGATTATGCTATCGAACATCTTGAAGAGTAAAGACATATTAAATATCAAAGGAACTATGGTTACTTTATGAGAATCAGATATATGATATATTGTAAATACAAGAGATAAAATATAGGGGGTATTATTATGACCAACACAGTGGCAATAGACACAGGAGATGCAACAAGTATTGTTAATTTACTTCAAGAGATGAACAAGAATGATTTAGATATGACAACAGGTAATAATAGTGACGGTGAAGACATGCTATTTCAGTTAGTCGCAAATTCAGAAGAGAAGTTAAAGGTAGTTACTATGCAAGATAATGGGACAAATCGAATTAATTACTTTGATGAAAAAGGCAATATGTTAAGTGAAATATATAAAAAAGATGATTTTTAGTCGGTAACGAATATATCATCAACAAAATAAATAATATATCAATATATAAGAGGATTACGTTATCGTAGTCTTCTTTTTTATTTGTCTTAAATACAGTGTTATCAAGCGATTTAAAACAATCTAATTTTATAAAGACTATTAAAAGACTTTTAAAAGTCTTTTAATAGTGTTATCATGAAGATGTGAAGGAGTTGTTATAACATGGCAAAAATGAAAGTACTAAACGTACCGCATGAATCAATATCAGAACATAAAAAATCACCAATGCGAACTTTTGAAAAAGCGAGAGATGAAGGAAGCGGTGTATATATATTTAATAAAAGCGAAGTAGCAGGTGTAGTGATTACACAAGAGCAATATGAAGAGATAGTTAATCAAGTACAGGACTATGAGAAAGAAATAGAAAGACTTAAAGGATTAATACAAACAGAAGCGGAAGAACAATAATGAGTAATCAAATAGAAAAGGATATAAAGGAGTGAATAACATGATTGGATTCGTATTAGCTTTTATCATTTCAGCATTATATATTCGTAGCAATCTTAAAAAAGCAGAAAGTAAATAAACAGATATATATTAAGTATCAAAAAAGAAAGGGGTGGCTAACATGATTGGATTTATTTTAGCGTTTATTATTGCAGTGCTATACATTCGCAGTAATCTTAAAAAGGCAAAAGCGAGAGAACGCAAAGAAGATAAAGATAACGAAAGATATAACGATAATCGTACACGGGGAAGTACTTTCGGGATATTTGATAGCTTTAAGGGATATATTAAGTATAAATTGTATTTAAAAACAGAGAAGCAACGTGTATTCGTTCAAATTGTTATTGGAGCAGTCACTATATTTATGACCATGTTTATAACGCTTATGGTAGTAAGTGTATTCCGAGACTTCTTTGCAAGCTTAATTGTATTACTTATAGCCTATGCAGTATTAATTTTGATTTATGTACGTTTCATTTACAAAGTGAACAGTATTAAAAATAAATTATTCTCAGATGAAGAAGGATATTAAGGCACTAAAAAAGAGTGCATGTCAGCTTGTGATATAAGTGTTTCTAAAGGTATATTGGCTATAACAAAACTTTAAGGAGATGGCCATATGCAACAGAATAAAACGAAGTACTATGTCATAGGTATCGTGTTAATATCGTTGATTATAGCAGTCATATACTCATTTGATATGAAAGAAGTATGGCAACAAAAAGGTATTTACTTCCCCGCTCTTTTATTAATATGCGGAGGTATTTTGTATAATAGCCATTTTGTAGTAAAAGCTATAAGAGCGTTAGAGTTTACTGAGAAGTATCAGAACAAGGTGTCTGGTTTTACTAAATTAGCACTTACAGTAGGAGCATTACTATTTACCTCGATTACGTTAACGTTGAATCCTGATTTGTCTACTACTAACGTAGCTGAAGGGTTAAACAATATGATAATCATAATAAGGTTTGTGATTGCGTTCTACATTTTCACGCCTTTAGCACTCATTCTTACAACAATCATTACTAAGTTTGGTAATACTTACTTATCTAAACCTAGTGGAAACTAAAGAGAAGGTTGGAAGCGGAGTTTCTTTAAAGTTTTAAGATAAATGTAATAGGAGTGATTGATATAGAAAGCGTAATAACTTTTTTTAGAATGTTAATGTATAACCTATTCCCTGTGATAAGAACTTATCTCGAAACACATGATGTACTGGTAATGTATCTCACGCTTGTTATCAGTGTGTTGATACTAATATCTATAATAGTAAGTATCATCTTTAGGCAGAGGTTTAGTAAGAAGAATATATAGGCACCTTGGAAGGAGTATTATAGTGAGTAATAACAATATGTATCTGATAGATACGGAATTTCAAAATTTAGAATACCTGATTAATTATTTTACATCTTATGAGAATAAGAAAGAGCATATGAACAATAGAACATTGCAATCAATCATAACGAATATCGCAGAAATATTGTCTATATCAGAAGTTCCTTACTTATATAGAAATAATGAATGGGGAAAGTTTCAATACTTTCACGTATTTACAAAAATGAAGCAACTTTTATATAAGTTATATAAATTTGAAGTGTTTCTACAAAAGAAGAAGGTAGATAACAATTTAGATAATCTAGAAGGAACTATTGTAGTGCCAGAATCGGAATTAGAAGATGTGATTAAAGGCTATAGTGATTTTGATAATGAAGACTATCTTAATTTAAATAGTGAATATGCTAAAGATATATTTAACCATATAACAAGTATTATGGAAGCTACAAATGGACATATAGCAATGGAAAGGAATAAAGCCAAGCAACTGTTCAATCAAGCTGTAAATACCGTTAAAAACTTAGATGAATATGTAACGAACGAACTATATTTAGATATAGATGAAAATATGAAAGAGCGAAGTCTAAGAAAAGGTTTAAGAGATAAGTTGGATAGTTTTGAGATTATCTTTGAACGCTACCAACATAATAGACATAACAATGATTTTGAAAACTTTAATGTCGAACGAGGTTTAGATTACTTTATCAGAAGCTTGTACTTTGTTTATACGAGCATGACTATCCCAGAAAAGATTTATGTATATGAGCATCTATTATCCATTATAAGCAGTTGCTATGACTTAGATTATAAAAAGAGGATTCATTCAGTAGACATTCATATGAATATGCAGGATATAGAACACAAGAATTCAAAAGAAATTATCACTTACTTTAACCAGAAGAAGATTAAAAGAGGTAGGGAATATGACTTCGGAGAACAATCACTTAATAGGATTATTCATGAAATGCTAGATGTATTTAGTTTTGTTAAATCTCTAACTGAATTTAAAGAAGGGAATCCTTTTATCAGTACAAACTTTATAGCTTGTATTGGGTCTTTAACTACTAATGATTAAGAACAGGCGTATATATTACTTATACGCTTTTTTATTAGAATTTACAGCTTTAAGAGAGCGAGAAAGCCCACGGTTTCAATCGTGGGATGAAAGCGATATGTTAAAAAATCTGAATTATTTTCGTATATATATAGTTTCAACGTACGAAAGTACGGTATGTTAATTATAATGTCCTAAATGTGCTGAAAGAAACAAAGCAAAAGATAGACAGTACAAATGTTC
>CAJTKB010000034.1 GCA_910576925.1 uncultured Bacilli bacterium
AATGGAGAGAACTAAATCCTGATTTAGCAAAAAATTCTAATATTAGAGATTATGCCTCAATAAATGAGTTAACTGTGCTATCTAATTTAGAATCACATAATGCAGAGTTAATTAAAGAAGGTAAAAGTAAAGAAGAAAGATTTGAAATATTAAGTGAAATTGCTAAGTATCAATTAGATATACTTAATAATGCAGAAAAAATAAAATTATTAGGAGATAAAAATGAAGATGAAAAGTAAGTATAATATTGAAGAAATAAAAGAAAAACTAGAGAGATGTAAAAATATGAACTTAGAAGATGTGACTTTAGATGATGTAGATGAAATAAGTTCTATAAAAATAGATAGAAGAAAATCTAGTAATGAAAGAATTTTAGATTTTCTAGTGAAAGTTAAAAATCCTTATATCTTTAAAGTAAATGGAAAGTTAGTGAGAATAAGATTTACAGAAAATACTAATTTAACGGCAGATGATTGTTTAACTAGAGTATTAGAAAATTTATATAGGTAGGATGCTATAATGTTTGAAGTAAAAAATTTTGAGGGTAAAAATAAAAAAATAGTGGAAATAGTTTCTGATGTTTCAATATATGGGCTTTTAAAGAGGGTAGGCAATAATAATTTAAAAGTATTGTTACCATTAGAGTTATGCATCGGAAAATTTGATTATATAAATGACTATAGTAGAATAGAATTAAAAAAATATACAAAATATGTAAGTACCATTGAAGAAGGGCCTTTTGAAAATGGATATAATTTTAAATATGAATTTAATAAATTAAAAGTTTTTTTAAAGGATGCTGATAAGATTAGAGTTTGGTCAAGTCATTTGGATTGTGATGATTATTGTTTATTATTATTCATATGTAATTATTTTAGTAATAAAAATATTAGTGTTTTGTTTTCGGAGGAATTTAATTGGTATGTAACTACTTGTACAAAATTAGATAAAACCGAAATAAATGAATTTGTGAAAAAAGAACATATATTAAAAAAATATGAAATGGAGCAATATAAAAAAGAATGGGAAAAAATTGTGAATGAAAATACAGAATTAAGATTTATGATTAATGGTTCAGTAAAATCTGTTAACATTGATTATTTTGACAATGAAGTTTTAGAAAGATTGAAAAAATTTGGTGAAGTAAATATATATTCATTAGTTGCTGACTTAATGGGGAATCCGATTGTTCCATTTGTTCATTATTCTGATTATATTTATTTATATTTAATTAATAGATTAATTGATAATAAATTTATAAAAAAAATTCAAAAAGATGATAAAATATTTGTAAAAATAAATGAAATGGGTGATTAAGAAATGGAAAATCGACAAAATTCGACAAATATAAACTGGTTGATTACGATTTATTGCAACCCACAAGCAAACCCTTATAAATAAAGGAATTTCGCAAATTTATATCTTACATATTTTAGTTGAAAAATAACAAAAATCACTAGAAAATCAAAAAAATAAGTGAATTTTAATGATTTTTATTAGGGGAATTTAACAGGTGATTACGATATTGTAACCCCTAACAATAAAAATATAAAAGAATAGGAGATGAAAAAAATTGAATAATTTAATAAATGATAATCAAGACATTGTTTTTTATAATGATGAAGAAGGAAATTTTAATGTTGAAGTATTAATAAAAGATGAAGATGTTTGGTTAAATACAAAGATGTTATCTCAATTATTTAAAATTGATAGATCTGGAGTTATTAAGCATATATCTGATATATATAATGACGAAGAATTAAATAGAAACTCAACTTATGCAAAAATTACACAAGTTCAAAAAGAAGGGAATAGAGAAGTTACTCGTAATATTGATTACTATAATCTTGATATGATTATTTCTTTAGGATTTAGAGTAAATTCTAAAACGGCTATTAAATTTAGAACTTGGGCAAACAAATTATTAAAACAATACATTGTTAAAGGTTATAATTTAAATGAAAATCGATTCTTAAAAGCAAATAGAAGTGATTTAGAATATTTTAACGAATTACTTGAAAAAATAAAATTGATAAGAACAAGTGAAAGAATGTTTTATCAAAAGATTACTGATATATTTGCAGAGTGTAGTATTGATTACGTTAAAGATAGTGAAGTGGCAAATACTTTTTATAAAACTATACAAAATAAATTTCACTATGCTATAACTCATCAAACAGCAGCAGAAATTATATATAAGAGAGCAGATTCAAATAAAGAATATATGGGACTTACAAATTGGAAAAATTCACCGAATGGAAAGATATTAAAAAGTGATGTAAGCATTGCTAAAAATTATTTAGATAAAGAAGAACTTGATGAATTAAAAGATTTAGTTAATATGTATTTAGATACAGCAGAAAATAGAGCAAAAAGACATATTCCTATGAAAATGGAAGATTGGATTAAATCAGTAGAAGATATATTTAAAATAAATTTTTATGATAATTTAACTACTAAAGGTAATATAAGTCACAAGGATGCAGTAAATAAAGCCGAAAATGAATATGAAAAGTATAAAGTTATACAAGATAGAAATTATGTATCTGATTTCGACAAATTACTATTAGAAACCGATAAAATAAAAAGTGGTGATATAGATGAATAAATATAATATTGAAGAAATAAAGGAGAAGTTAGATAGATGTAAGAATATGAACTTAAAAGATGTAACTTTAGATGATGTAGATGAAATAAGTTCTATAAAAATTGATAGAAGGAAATCAAGTGAAGAGAGAATATTAGATTTTTTAACAAAAGTTAAAAATCCATATATATTTAAAGTAAATGGAAAGTTAGTAAGAATGAGGTTTTCAGAAAATACAGATTTAACAGCAGATGATTGTTTAACTAGAGTATTGGAAAATTTGTATAGATAGTTTGGAAGTGATTAAATTGAATGAAAGACTTATGAAAATGGCGATTGAAGAATCAAAAAATGCTAACTGTGTCAAAGGAAAAGTTGGTGCCATTATTGTTTTAAATGGAGAGATATTAGGAAAAGGAAATAATTCTGTACCAGAAGGATGTATACCCTGTACGGTAGAAACATGTTTAAGAAAAAAGCATAATCTCAAAAGTGGTGAAAGGCAAGAATTATGTAGAGTTGTCCATGCCGAGCAAAATGCAATAATAAATTCATTTAAAAATGGTTATGATTTGAATAATTCTGCAATTTATGTAACAAAATCACCCTGTATGATTTGTGCTAAATTAATAATAAATGTTGGAATTACAAAAGTAATCTATGCAAATAAATATCCTGATGAAGAAGCATTTAAAATTTTAAAAGAGGCTGGAGTGAAAACTGAATATTTTGAAATAAACAAGATTAAGGAGGAAGTTTAGATGAATAATCGACAAAATTCGACAAATAATATAAATTGGTTGATTACGATTTATTTAAGAACAGCTTCAAACCCTTATAAATAAAGACTTTTATTGATTTTCAATCTTGCATATTTTCATTAAAAAATGGTTAAAAATACTAAAAATCAATAAAAACATAGTAATTTTGTTACAATTTATTATAGGAATTAGAAAGGTGATTACGACAGTTAAGAACATTTGAAATTTATAAGAAAGAAGGTGTAGATTTTGAACAACAAATTAGAAACGATTTCAAATTTATTTGAAGGCAATGAAATTAGAAGTATTTGGAATAGTGAAAAAGAAGAATATTATTTTAGCATTGTAGATATTATCGCAACATTAACTAATGCGAAGATTCCAAGAAATTATTGGAGCGATTTAAAGAGAAAACTAATTGATGAAGGAAGTGAACTGCTCGAAAAAATCGTGCAGTTGAAAATGAAAGCACAAGACGGAAAAATGCGTACAACTGATGTCTTAGATACCAAAGGAATATTCAGATTGATAGAATCTATTCCGAGCCCTAAAGCGGAGCCTTTTAAGTTGTGGTTAGCAAATTTGGGTAGTGAAAGAATAGATGAAGTATTTAATCCAGAAATTGCTGCAACTAGAGTGGTTAACTATTATAGAAGTAAAGGTTATTCTGATGATTGGATTAAAAAAAGATTAATTGGCATTGTAGATAGATTCAAATTAACAGACGTTTGGAAGGATGGAGGAATAGAAAAGCCGGTAGAATACGCACTTTTAACGAATGAAATTTATAAAAGCTGGTCTGGGATGAAAGCCAGTGAATATAAAGAATTAAAAGGACTTAGAAAAGAATCTTTAAGGGACAATATGACTGATATAGAAGTAGCACTTACAAATATAGGAGAGATTGCAACACGAGATATTGCAAGAGAAGAACGACCTCAGGGTTTAAAAGAAAATTTGAGAGTTGCTAAAAGAGGTGGAGGAGTTGCAAAGGGTGCTAGAGATTTATATGAAAAGGAAACAAAAAAATCCGCAATTTCTAAAGATAATGCATTGAATTATCAATATGTAGATGAACAACAAAAAATAGAAAATAAAATCATTATGAAGAGCAACTATTTATAATAGCACATGAAATCTTACATTTTATAAAACGAGATCAGGCAAAAAGTAAAAAGACTGATAATAAAAATGAACAATTATTAAACTTTATTGAAGATGCACAAATTAATCAATTATTAATAAGATTTGGGTTAACTCCTCCTAAAGGTGTTGTATTAATAGAAGATGCTTTAAATTATAGTGAAAATGAACTTTATGAAATGTATTTGCCTAAGATAAACGAGATAAAAAACTATATTCATCCAATAGATATTGATAATATAATAAAGAAATAAAGGAAGTGAAATAAATGGAAAATAATCGACAAAATTCGACAAATAATATAAACTGGTTTCCTGGACATATGGCAAAAACAAAAAGAGAAATCAAGGAAAAATTAAACTTAATAGATTTAGTCTATGAAGTTGTAGATGCTCGTATGCCAATATCTTCAAAAATAAAAGATATTGATGATTTGCTTAAAAATAAGAAAAAAATAATGATTATGAGTAAATATGATATTTGTGATAAAGAAAAAACAAATAAATTTATAAAATATTATGAAGAAAAAGGATACACAGTAATATCATCTGATATAACAACCTCCTGTGTTGCTCAAATATTAAATAAAACTACTAGTCTAATGGAACCATATTTCAAAGAGCAAGAAAAAAAAGGCCTAAAAAGAAGGGCTACAAGAGTTTTAATAGTAGGCGTTCCAAATGTTGGTAAATCGACACTAATAAATAAAATAGTAGGAAAAAATAAAGCAGGAGTTGGAAGCAAACCAGGTTTTACCAAACAATTAAGTTGGATTAGAGTAGGAAAAAATATTGAATTATTAGATTCACCTGGAGTTTTGTGGCCTAAATTTGAAAACCAAGAAGAAGCTAAAACATTAGCAGCCTTATCATCGATTAAAGAAGAAGTAGTAAATACTTTTGATATCAGTAGTTTTATATTAAGAAAAATGTATGAATTATATCCTAAAAACTTAGAAAATAGATATGGTATTACTTCTCTTTCAGAAGATTTAATAAAAGAATACGATATAATTGCCAAAAAAAGAGGAGCCTTAAAAAAAGGAGGTATGTCAGACTACGAAAAAGTAAGTAAAATAATTATTCAAGATTTACAAAATGCTTATCTTGGTAATATTACATTTGATAATTTTTAAAATAAGTATTAGAAATGCCTATTTTTATTGAATCAAAACCAATTATTAATTATAATATTAAATCAAAAGGAGAAAGAAAGTAATGAATAAAATAAAAAAAGATATTGCTTGGTTCCATATATATGAGAATAAGAGTAGAGCTAGAAAAACAAAAACAAGAAGTGAACATTTTTTAGAATCGATGATATTAGCTGTTCGTTTTGATAACGATGAAAAAGATACTATACTTTTAAAATATGATAATGATAATTACTATGATAATAATATAAAACTAACAAAAACTCAATTTTGCAAACTAATATATTTAATGATTTCTAATAAGAATGAAACCTTTGATAACACTGAAAATTTGAACTCATTATCAACAGGTTCCACATTTTATGTAAGTGAAGAAAGTGTTTTAAACTGAATATTATCAATAAGTGATGTAAAAATGGAAGAAACGGAAATACAAATGCTATGCGAAGAATTCTTAATAGAAAGAAAAAATAAAAGGGAACAAAAAGAGCCAGAATCGCAAAAGGAAAAAGATTATGGCATAAAAAAAATATCATATAAAAAAACTCCATGCTAGCTAAGTATTGTACAGATTTAACAAGCAAGGATTATATTGTAAACCCAGCAATAGGAAGAGATGAAGAAATCAAAAATGCAATAGTAGCACTATTTTATAACTCAGTAATGCTAATCGGCAATCCAGGTGTAGGAAAAACAGCCATAGCAGAGGGTATATCATATAAAATACAAAACGGAAATGTACCAAAATATTTAAAAGATACTAGAATATTAAGTATATCAACAACTACATTAATTAGTGGGTGTACTTTAATTGGAGAAGTAGAAGAAAAAGTAGAATCATTTTTAAAAGAAGCAACAGAATATAAAGACATTATATTATTTTTTGATGAAATGCACACAGTAATAGGAGCAGGTGCTGGTCTGAAATCAAATTTAGATTTAGCTAATATATTAAAGCCATATTTAGATAGAGGAGAATTAAAAGTTATTGGAGCAACTACAAAAGAAGAGTATACTATCATAGGAAATGATAAAGCCTTTCAAAGTAGATTCGAAAAGTTAGAAATAAATGAGCTCTCAAAAAAAGATTTATATAATATAGTTAATACCTCTATAGAAACGCTAAAAAAAATTACAAACATTAGTCTTGATGAGAATGTTATTAATAAAGACAATTTAATAAGTAAATTAATTGAGTTAACTGATAAAAAACACAGAACATATAACGAAATAAGATACAATCCTAGATTAATATTATCTATTATAAGAAAAGCATTCAGTTATGCAATCTTTTATGAACACAAAACTCTTGAATTTTCTGATATAGAAGAAGCTGTTCTTAACTGTGATGTCATCTATGAATTTGCCAAAGAAAGATTTATTTCGAAAAGAAATTTAATAGATAAATATAGAAAAAATAAAGAATCAAACATAATTAGTTTCTCAAAGAGAAAGATACAATCTAAAAATCACTAGTTCAGAATATAGAAGTTAATCAATTAATATAAAAGAAAAATAACTTCTTTTTTATTGCAATTATTTTATTTATAGATATATACTAGAGTAGGTGAACTTATGATGAAAAAAAAAGATCTTGAAGAAATTGATAATTATAAATATGAAAAGGACCTAAGAAAAAAAGGACTAACATTAATTGCAGGAGTAGATGAAGTAGGACGTGGTCCATTAGTTGGTCCTGTTGTAGCATCCTGCGTAATATTACCAGAAAAATTTGAATTAGAAGGCTTAACAGATTCAAAAAAACTTAGTGAGAAAAAAAGAGATTTATTATACAAAAAGATAAAAAAACAAGCACTAGGAATAGGAATAGGTATAATAGATGAAAAAAAAATAGATGAAGTAAATATATATGAAGCAACAAAGTTAGCAATGATTGAGGCCATTAACAACTGTCCCCTAAAACCTGAACATATTTTAATTGATGCTATGCCACTTAATATAAATATTCCTACCACTTCAATAATAAAAGGTGATTTACAAAGTATCACGATTTCAGCTGCTAGTGTGATAGCTAAAGTAACAAGAGATAGAATGTTATATATTCTTGATGAAAAATATCCAATGTATGATTTTAAAAATAACAAAGGTTACCCTACGAAAAAGCACCTAGAAGCAATAGAAGAATATGGAATTTTAAAAGAACATCGAAGAAGTTATAAACCAGTAGCAGACTATATATCAAAAAATAACGCTTCTAATATATTAGAAAATAAGTTGACAGAATAACATTTTATTAGTATAAATTTAATAGATAAGGAGAATTACATGAGTAAGAATTTAGTTATTGTAGAAAGTCCTAGTAAAAGCAAAACAATAGGCAAGTACCTAGGAGATAATTATAAAGTTGTTTCTAGTGTAGGACATATAAGAGATCTTGCAACAACAGGACAATACGGATTAGGAGTTGATATAGAAAATGGCTTTACTCCAAATTATACAAACGTAAAAGGAAAAGCTAAATTAATAAAAGAACTAAAAAAAGATGTTAAAGAAAGCGATATGGTATATCTCGCTTCTGACCCCGACCGCGAAGGAGAAGCTATTGCTTGGCACTTAAAAGATGCTCTAGATATAGACGATAACCAATATAAAAGAGTATTATTCAACGAAATAACACACGACAAAATACTTGAAGCTATAAAAAATCCAACAGTTATTGATGACAATTTAGTTAGAAGCCAAGAAACAAGAAGAATACTAGATCGTATTATAGGTTTTAGATTAAGTAAATTACTACAATCCAAAATAGGAGCTAAATCAGCGGGACGAGTTCAAAGTGTAGCTTTAAAGCTAATTGTTGATAGAGAACGAGAAATAAATGCATTTCAAAAAGAAGAGTATTGGACAATTACAGCAAACTTTTCATCTCCTGAATTTACATCAGACCTATTTAAATATCTTGATAATGACATAAAAATAGAAAACGAAAAACAAGCAGATGAAATACTTTCTAAACTAACTGATACTTTTAAAGTAGAAAGTATTATTAAGAAAACTCAATCAAAAAATAGCAAATATCCATTTATCACTAGTACCCTACAACAAGAAGCTTCAACTAAATTAAGTTTTCCTGCTAAAAAAACGATGTCCTTAGCACAAAAACTATATGAAGGTGTAGATTTAAAAGATGAAACAGTTGGATTAATCACTTATATGAGAACTGACTCAGTAAGATTAAGTGAAGACTATACTAAAAGTGCATTTGCCTATATTGAGAAAACTTATGGTAAAGACTATATTGGCTACATCAAAAAAGGTAAAAAAACAGAAAATGTTCAAGATGCTCATGAAGCAATAAGACCAACAAGCATAAATAGAACACCAGAATCTATAAAAGAATATTTAACGCCAGATGAATATAAACTATACAGACTTATATATATAAGAACTTTAGCTTCTCTTATGAAAGACGCTAAGGTTGATAAAACAACAATTATTTTGGATAACAATAACTATAAATTTAAAACTACAGGACAAACATTGATATTTCCTGGTTATTTAAAAATATATGCTGAGTATGAAGCTAGCGAGGATAAGATACTACCTAACATAGTAGAAAACGAAAATTATAAGACAGAAGATATTGTAAAAGAGCAGCATTTCACCAAGCCTCCAGCAAGATATAGTGAAGCTAAACTAATACGTGAAATGGAAGAACTAGGAATAGGTAGACCATCAACTTATGCTAAAACGATAGATACTTTAAAAGAAAGAAATTATGTAGAATTAATAGATAAAAAGTTTGCACCTACTGAAACAGGAATTGAAACGACTGATAAACTACAAGAATTCTTCTCAGATTTAATAAATGTCAAATATACAGCTAGTATGGAAGATGATCTAGATAAAATAGCTGATGGTGATCTTATTTGGAATAGTGTTTTAAAAGAATTTTATGAATTATTTGAACCACGTGTTAAAGATGCCTTCCAAGATATGGAAAAAAAATCTCCAGTTGAAACTGGTGAAAATTGCCCAAATTGTGGTAATCCATTAGTAATTAGAAATGGAAGATACGGAGAATTTGTCGCTTGCTCTAACTATCCAGAATGTAAATATATCAAACAAGAGGAAAAAGAAGAAAAAGAAATTATACCTTGTCCAGATTGTGATGGCAAAATAGTTGAGAAAAAAACAAGAAAAGGCAAAATATTTTATGGATGTAACAATTATCCAAAATGTAAATTTGCTTCTTGGGATAAGCCCTTAGAAGAAAATTGTCCAAACTGTGGCAGTTATTTAGTAGAACACGGAAAAAAAATAAAATGTAGTAAATGTGATTACGAAAAATAAAACATCTGAAAGTAGGTAGTATAATGCTAGCAAATTTAACTATAATGTATTCAAAAAATGCGAAAGTTCATCTTATAAAGGATAAAGAATTAAAAGAGATAGACAAGATAACTTCAACATTTTTAGACGAAGACACTTTAAGAAATAGCAATATTTTTAAAGAAAAAATAGAAGCATTTTATAGAAGATATTCAAACTATTCAAGAAAAATAGAAAACGAAGAAGCAAAGAGAGGATATATTGTAATTAATTATATTAATGAAAATAAAATAGAAAAGACACTAAATCCTATATATAGTCCAGATAAAGATAAATTAAATATAGTTTATCTTACTAATAAAATAGAAAGAGTTCTAAAACAAAAGAAAGAAAAAGAACTAATATTGAAAATATATAGAGAACAAAGTTTTCTAAAAACGGATTACAATTATGCAGTAAATAATATCGGATATTGTTTGCAACTAATTAATACATATGGTGTATCAAAAACTACTATCAAACAATATAATAAATTGATAAAGATAATAAAAGATACTATTCTAATTAATTACGATCCGTCAAAGAATATAACTCCTTCTATTTCATACTTCCATGCTAGAGAAATAGATGACATAATAAATACAAATAGTTCTATAAAACCAGCTAATATTAGCATTAAAGATAGCAGCATAAATTTATTAGAAAAAGGTTATAAATTAAAAAAAGACTCTCTTCCTAGAAAAGATAATAATTATCATGGAGCAGGAGACTACTATTTAGACTATTTTGAAGAGGATAGAGAGGCAAAAAGATGGAGCAAAAAATAGAAGCATTTACAGAGTATTTAACATATCAAAAAAAGTATTCTTCTTATACTGTTGAAAGCTACAAAATAGATTTAGTATCTTATAAAGATTACTTATCTAGAGAAAGGCTTAATTATTTAGAAATTGAGTACTCAGATATTAGATTTTATCTGATGTATTTAAAAGAAGAAAAGAAAGAAAAAAACTCTTCAATTTGTAGAAATCTTTCAGCATTAAGAACTTTTTATAACTATCTAGTAAATAAAAATATAATAAATAAAAATCCATTTAGTTATGTTTCAGGGCCAAAAAAGGAAAAACGTCTACCTAGATATTTTGAATATAACGAACTTGAAGAACTATTTAATACTCCTGATATTACCACGCCAATAGGTCAAAGAGACTCTTTAATTTTGGAAATGCTTTATGCAACAGGACTTAGAGTAGGTGAACTTGTAAATATTAAAATTAAAGATATAAATAGAAGTGAAAGGACAATACTAGTACTTGGAAAGGGCGGAAAAGAGCGTTTTTGCCATTATGGAGAATATGCTGAAGATGTTCTTGAAACATACTTAAATAATGGATATAAAAAACTTAATGCTAATAAGATCGAATACTTGCTAATTAATAATAAAAAAACAAAATTAACAGAACGTGGAGTAAGAGACATTCTAACTAGAATAATTAAAAAGACTAACTTAACAAAAAATATTTCTCCTCATATGTTAAGACATTCTTTTGCAACCCACTTATTAAATGAAGGTTGTGATATTACAAGTGTTCAGCAACTTTTAGGACACGAATCTATTAGCGCAACACAAATATATACTCACGTTACAACAGAACGTTTAAAAGAAGTATATTATAATAGTTTTCCAAGAGCTAAAATAGAAAAGAAGTAAGAAAAATGGAATTTAAAAATATAAAAGAACTATATGAAAGAGTATATCCTGCATTACTCATTAAGAAAAGAGAGTTAAAACAAAAAGGAATATTTGTAACGGAAAATGAAATATGGATTTATCTTTCAATAAATATATTTAAAAATAAGGAAAATTTGACATTAGCAGATATCGTTAATGAAATTCTAAAATTAGATAATATAAAATTACAGGAATATCTATCTAAAAAAGAAGAATTTTAAAATTATGTGTAAAAAAATGTAAATAAATTTTTTGTTTCTTTTATTTTTTTATATAATAGATATAACAATAAGACTAAACAAAATCTGATAGGAGTGATAATGTGGCAACAAAATATAATGAGGATTCAATTAAAATATTAGAAGGATTAGAAGCAGTTAGAAAACGTCCAGGAATGTATATCGGTTCAACTGACAAAAGAGGCCTACATCATCTAATATGGGAAATAGTTGATAACTCAATAGATGAAGCTATAAATGGCTTTGGAGATAATATCAAAATTACCATTCACGAAGATAAATCAATAAGTGTAGAAGATGCTGGGCGTGGAATGCCTGTTGGTATGCACTCCTCAGGACGGCCAACACCAGAAGTTATTTTAACAATACTTCACGCAGGAGGTAAATTTGAAAACTCTGGTTATAAAGTATCAGGTGGTCTTCATGGAGTTGGAGCTAGCGTAGTTAATGCTCTATCAAAATATTTAGAAGCTACTATTTATCACGATAAAGGAATTTACTATATGCGATGCGAAGATGGTGGCAATGTAACAGTACCTTTAAAAAAAATAGGAACCACTAATAAAACAGGAACCCATATTCGTTTTTTACCAGATAGTGAAATATTTTCTTCAATTAATGTATCATTTACGACTATATGCGAAAGAATGCAAGAATCAGCCTTTCTTTTAAAAGGTCTTACTATTGAAGTAATAGATGAGGTTTCTAATAGACATTCAATATTCTGTTATAAAAAAGGGTTAGAAGAGTTTGTAGAATACTTAAATAACGGAAAAAATACACTTCATAAGGTTTTAAATTTATCTGGAATAAAGGATAGAATAGAAGTAGATATATCTATGCAATATACAGATACTTATAGCGAAAATATTGTCTCATTTGTAAATAACGTTAAAACAATAGACGGAGGTTCACATGAAGTTGGCTTTAAAACAGCCTTAACTAGAATTTTTAATGACTATGCTAAAAGTAATGGTTTTATAAAAAATAAAGAATCTTCTCTTGATGGAAGTGACGTTAGAGAAGGACTTACCGCGGTTATATCTTTAAAAATACCAGAAGATTTATTACAATTTGAAGGACAGACTAAATCAAAGCTAGGTACTCCTGAAGCAAGAAATGCAGTAGATACTATAACAAATGAACAACTAAAGCTTTTTCTTGAAGAAAACAAAATAATTGCTACCGAAATAATAAATAAATCATTGAAAAGTAAAATAGCAAGAGAAGCTGCCAGAAAAGCAAGAGAAGAAGCGAGAAAAGGCAAAAAAAACAATTCAAAAGAAAGAGCATTATCTGGAAAACTAACACCTGCTCAATCAAAAGATAAGGACAAAAAAGAATTATTCTTAGTCGAAGGAGATTCTGCTGGAGGTTCTGCCAAGCAAGGAAGAGATAGAAAATATCAAGCAATACTTCCGTTAAGAGGAAAAGTTATCAACACAGAAAAAGCTAAAATGGAAGACATTCTAAAAAATGAGGAAATTAATACAATGATTTACACAATTGGAGCTGGCTATGGAGCAAGTTTTGATATAAGAGATTGTGAGTATAGCAAAGTAATAATAATGAGCGATGCCGATGAAGACGGAGGTCATATTCAGTGTCTGTTACTAACATTCTTTTACCGTTTTATGAGACCATTAATAGAAGATGGTAGACTATATATTGCTCTTCCTCCATTATTTAAAATAGATTATGGAAAAAACAAAGAAGCAGAATATGCCTATACTATCGGAGAAATGCAAGAGAAAGTAAAAGGCAAAAAATGTGAAGTTCAAAGATATAAAGGACTTGGTGAAATGGATGCTGATCAACTTTGTGAAACGACAATGAAACCAGGTACTAGAACTCTAATAAGAGTAAACATAGAAGATGCTCAACTTGCCGAAAAACGAGTTAGTGTTTTAATGGGTGACGAAGTAGCACCACGTAAAGAGTGGATTGAAGAAAATGTAGAATTTTCTCTAGAAGATGATTATAAAGTAGAGTAAAAGTAGGTGAGATTATGGCAAAAAAAACAGAAGCACAGGAAATAATTGAAAAAATAGAAGAATATACTCTAGAAGATATTATGGGTAAGCGTTTTGGAAGCTACTCAAAATATATTATTCAAGAACGTGCTATTCCTGATGCAAGAGATGGATTAAAACCTGTTCAAAGAAGAATTTTATACTCAATGTATCACGAGAAAAACACTTATGACAAACCATATAAGAAAAGCGCCTCAACTGTAGGAGATGTTATCGGTAAATATCATCCACATGGTGATACTTCGATATATGATGCAATGGTTCATATGAGTCAAAATTGGAAAGCTAGAAATCCCTATATCGATATGCATGGTAATAATGGTAGTATAGACGGAGATAGTCCAGCAGCATATCGTTATACTGAAGCAAGACTTTCTAAGATTAGCAATGAGGTAGTAAGAGATCTAGACAAAGACACAGTAGAGTTTGCTCCTAACTTTGACGATTCTAAAACAGAACCTACTGTCATGCCAACAAGATTTCCAGCTCTTCTTGTAAATGGTTCAACTGGTATTTCTGCTGGATATGCAACTAATATTCCTCCTCATAATCTAAATGAGGTAATAGATGCTACCATTCATAGAATAGATAATCCAACTAGTACCTTAGAACAACTAATGACTTATATAAAAGGTCCAGACTTCCCAACAGGTGCTATTATAGAAGGAAAAAAAGGATTGATAGATGCTTATACTACAGGCAAAGGAAAAATAATCGTTCGTGCCAAAACTACTTTTGAAGAATCATCTGGAAAGACCTCTATTATAATCACAGAAATACCCTATGAGGTTAATAAGGCTCTTCTTGTTAAAAAAATAGACGATATTAGAATAGATAAGAGAATAGATGGTATATCTGAAGTAAGAGATGAATCAGCAAGTGATATAAGAATTGCAATAGATCTTAAAAAAGGAGCAAACAAGGATTTAATTTTAAACTATTTATTCAAAAACACTGATATGCAATCAAGTTATAATTTTAATATGATTGCAATAGTAAATAAATGCCCTAAACAATTAGGGTTAGAAGGTATGCTTGACGCTTTTATTGCCCATCAAAAAGAAGTTGTAACAAGAAGAACAAAGTTTGACCTTTTAACAGCCGAAAAGCGTTTACATATAGTAGAAGGATTGATTAAATGTTTATCTATCCTAGATGAAGTAATAAAGGTGATTCGTGCTAGTAAAAACAAAGCTGATGCTAAAGATAATCTAGTAAAAGAATTTTCTTTCACTTATGAACAAGCAGAAGCAATAGTTGTATTACAACTTTATAGACTTACTAATACAGATGTAAAGGAACTAGAAGAAGAATTAGAAAAGCTAAAGAAAATTGTAGCAGGACTTACTAAAATTCTTAATAGCGAAATTGCTCTTAAAAAAGTAATGAAACAAGAACTTACTAAAATAAAAGAAGAATACAACACTCCAAGGATCACAGAAATTAGAGATGAAATTACAGAAATTAAAATAGATACCACCGAAATGATAAATAAAGAAGATGTTATAGTGTCACTTACTAAAGATGGTTATATTAAAAGAACAAGTTTTAGAAGTTATCAAGCATCAAACGAGACTCCAACTATTAAAGAAAACGATTTTATAATAGGATTATTTGAGATGAACACTTTAGATACATTACTTGTATTTACATCATATGGTAATTACTTGCACATTCCTGTTCATATGATTCCAGATTTAAAATGGAAAGATATGGGAAAACACATTTCTAACATAATAGTTGTAGAAGAAGGAGAAGAAATAATAACTTGTATTCCAGCATATGACTTTAAAAAAGATATAAATATAATCTTAGCTAGCAAAAATGGTATGATTAAACGTTGCGAACTTAAGAATTTTAAATTAAGTCGTTATTCCAAACCAGCAAGTTGTATGAAACTAAAAGAAGGTGATCTCCTAATCGATGCTATTAAAGAGGAAAAAGAAACAGTATTTATAAGTACTAAAAATGGTTATGGTTTATCATTTAAGACATCTGAAATACCAATAGTGGGAGTAAAGGCAGCTGGAGTTAAAGGAATAACTTTAAAAGATGATAAAGTAATAAGTGTTAATAATTTTTCATATTTAACTGATGAATATTTAACTGTAGTAACTAAAGAATCAACTGGAAAAAGAGTTAGATTAAATGAACTAGATTTATCAACTAGAGCAAGAAAAGGCTTACTACTTTTAAGAGAAGTTAAATCTAAACCATACAAAATACTTAAAACGTTTATTGTTGATAACAAATCACATATTGGGTTAAAAACTAAAGAAATAAATGAATTTAAACTCACTGAGTTACCAATATTAGATAGATACTCAACCGGAAAAGAACTAGTAAAAGAAACTAGCACTAATGCATTTATAGTTAAAGAATTAATTCGTTCAAATACACCTGAAGATGAAGTAAAAATAATAGAAGATATAGAACCCAAAAAAGATAAAATAGACTTAAACGAAATAGATAATAGACTTCTAACAATAGATGACTTTATTAAATAAGTCTTTTTTAATATAAAAAAGTATAAATAACTAAAATAACCTTTATTTAAGGTAAGCACCAACGATCTAATACTAAATTTACTTCTAATTTACTACTTTATAAAGAGACTTGATAAAGGATCTTGATATACTTTTGAAATTTAGAATATAAAATATATAAAAATAAAATCAACCAATTTTTGCTGTGCTATTTAAAATAAAACGAGATTATGAGATAATATCGTTAGGAAAAATTTTTGAGGAGAAATATATGAATATTGATTTTAAAAATAAAGTAGTTTTAGTTACTGG
>CAJTKB010000035.1 GCA_910576925.1 uncultured Bacilli bacterium
TATATTATTAAGTAAAAATATTAATTATAATATTTTGTTAGTATTAATAATAATTTTATTTTTAACAGACTTTATTGATGGATTTTTGGCTCGTAAGTTTAATGTTCAAACGTTATTTGGTAGTATATTAGATACTTTAGCTGATAAAATACTTAGTATAGTGCTAATAATACCTTTATTAAAAGAAAATAATATTTTGTATTTAATTGTAGTAGGAGAAATAATTATTGCTATTATTAATATTAGAGCAAGATTTAGAAGAAAGTTAACTAGAGTATGTATGTTTGGAAAAATAAAAATGTGGTTGCTTTCAATAACTATTATTTTTCTTTATTTAAATTTATTTTACTATATTAGTAATAGTTTTACTTTTTTATTGATAGTTGTGACCTTTATTTTTCAGTTGATAGTAACAGTTTATTATATATTCTATTTAAGAAAGCAAAGTGATAGGAAAACAATAAGTATTAATAAATATAATTACATATATATTTTGTTTGATACGGAATATTATTTAAAAAATAGTTAGATTATATGTTTATATATTTTTTATGTTGACAATACCCCCCTAGGGTGTTACTATATTTTTGACAATAGGAGAATATATGGAAAAAAATGTTAGAAAGAAAGTAAGAATAGAAAATGAAAAAAAGTATCTAATATCAAGGCTTAAAATAATAGAGGGGCAAATTAAAGGGGTTATGAAAATGGTTGAAGAGGATAGGTATTGTAGTGATATTTTAATACAAATATCTGCTATTAATAATTCATTAAAAGGTATAGGTAGTGAAATATTAAAACAGCATTTAAAAACTTGTGTTAGTGATGAAATAAAAAAAGATAATTTGGAAATTATAGATGAGGTTATGAATTTAATAAAAAGACTTAGTTAGGAGCTTGAAATATGAAAAAAATAATTTTAAATATAGGTGGTATGAGTTGTAGTGGTTGTTCTAGAGGACTTGAAAAATACTTAAGTAGACAAAAAGGAATACAAAGTGTAAATGTTAATTTAGTTCTTGCTGAAGCACTAATTGAGTATGATGAGAGTATAACTAAGAAAGATATAGAAAAATATATAAAAGAAGCTGGTTTTGAAAGCTTGGGAGAACATAAAGAAATTGATGAGAAAAATGAGGCTATAAAAACACGAAGAGGCTTATTGATAAGTTTGATACCTGTAATATTAATTATGTATATTACGATGCATCATATGTTATCTTTACCTCCAATACCATATATAAATATAAATTACCCGATAATATATTCATTAGTATTATTTATTTTATCATTAATATTTTTGGTATATGGATTTGATATTTTTAAAAGTGGTTTAAAGAATATACTTCATAAAACGCCTAATATGGATACTTTAGTGCTTATTGGGGTAATGGCTAGTTATACTTATAGTGTATATTGTATGGTAATGATATTATTAGGAAATATAAGTTATATAGAAAGTCTATATTTTGAAAGCAGTGTTATGATAATATATTTTATAAAACTAGGAAGATATATAGATGGAAGAAGTAAGGAAAAAACTAAGGAAGCAATAAAAGAACTTGTCCAAATGACTCCTGATTATGCAACTTTAAAAGATAAAAAAAATGAAAGAAAAGTTACTATTGATGAAATAAAAAAGGGAGATATTCTGATTGCTAAACCAGGAGAAAAAATTGCTGTAGATGGTGTTATTATTGAAGGAGAAGCTTATTTAGAAGAGTCATTTATTACAGGTGAATCTAAGCCTATTAAAAAGAAAAGTGATGATAAAGTAATAGCTGGTAGTGTGAGCCTAGATGGATATATCGAATATAAAGCTTTAAAAATAGGTAAGGATTCAACAATTTCTTCTATTGTAAGACTTGTAATAGAAGCGGCTAATACTAAGATGCCTATTGCAAGAATTGCTGATATTGTAAGTTCATATTTTGTTACAATTATTATAATTATAGCTCTTATAACTTTTTTTGTTAATTTAATTTTAGGAGTTAATTTGGAAGAAGCGATAAACAGTTTTGTAACAGTTTTAGTAATAGCTTGTCCTTGTTCTTTAGGGCTTGCTACACCACTTGCAATTGTTGTTAGTGAAGGACTTTGTGCTAAAGAAGGGCTTTTAGTAAGAAATAGTAAGACATTAGAATCAATTTGTAAAACTGATACTATTGTTTTTGATAAGACTGGAACACTTACATATGGAAATTTGAGGATAGCTAAAGTATTTAATTATAGTGATTATGATAATGATGAAATAATTCGTTTAGTTGCAAGTTTAGAGGATAAAATTAATCATCCTATTGCAAGAACGTTTGTAAATTATGCTAATGAAAAGAAGTTAATTTTGTCAGATACAGGTGATATAAAAAATATAACTGGTATGGGAATAACTGGTAAGATTTCTGATAAAAAATTTTATATAGGAAATGAAAAATTGTTAGATAAGCTGAAAGTAACAAGTGATAAAATAACTGATGAAAAAGAGCTTAGAAATGATGATAATACTTTTATGTATGTAATTGAAAATAAAAAGGTAATTGCTTTAATTGGAATAAAGGATGTTGTAAGAGAAAATGCTAAAAATACTGTTGATGAATTAAAACGTTTAGGTAAAGAAATAGTTATGTTAACAGGAGATAATTTTGAAGTAGCTAAATCTGTTTCTAATAGTTTAGGGATAGAAAAATTTTATGCTAGTAAAATGCCTAGTGAGAAAACTTCTTTTATCAAAGAGTTAATGAATAATAATAAAAATGTTATGATGATAGGTGATGGGATAAATGATGCTCCTTCACTTGCTATTTCAAATGTTGGTGTTAGTATGGGAGGAGCTACAGATATAGCATTAAATTCAGCTGATGTTATATTATTACATGATAACTTAGAAAAAATAGTAACATTAATAGGTATTAGTAAAAGAACAATTAGAAATATTAAACAAAATTTATTTTGGGCTTTTTTCTATAATATATGTATGCTTCCTATTGCAATGGGATTATTAAAACCTTTTGGTATTGTGATAAATCCTATGTTAGCATCATTAGCTATGACTATTAGTAGTTTAACAGTAGTATTAAATGCTTTGAGATTAAAGTATTATAATAAAAAATAAAGGGACTTTATTAAGTCTCTTTATTTGTCTATTGGAGTTATAGAATTATCAAATTCTTTGCCCATTAAGAATTCATGTAATATTTCTTCTTGATTTTCAACGAATATTTCTTCAATTCTATCTACACGACATTTTTCTGATATTAATATTGATTCAACCTTTTTAACAGCTTCTTCAACAATATCGTTTACAACTACATAGTTATACTTGTTGATTTCATTTATTTCACGATATGCTGTTTTAAAGCGATCTATTATTTGTTCGTTATTTTCTAGTCCACGTGCTTTAATCCGCCTTTTAACTTCTTCCATAGATGGTGCTAAAATAAAAATTAAAATTGTTTCAGGAAACATTTTCTTAACAGTTTGAGCTCCTTGAACATCAATTTCTAGAATTACATCATGTCCTGAAGCTAGTTTTTCTTCAAGTTCTTTTTTTGGTGTTCCAAAATAGTTTCCATAACGTACTTTTGCATATTCTAAGAAGTAATTTTCTTTTATTTTTTTCTCAAATTCTTCCTGTGAAATAAAGTAATAATCAACTCCTTCCTTATCTCCGGTTCTCATAGGTCTTGATGTATATGAGATGGAAAGTTCTAAATTTTGATTGTTTTCTAATAACTTATTAATAATAGTTCCTTTTCCAGCACAAGTTGTACCAGAAATGATGATTAGCTGACCTCTAGTCTTTTCTTTGATTGATGCCATATTGAAACTCCTTTCTTGTGACTAAATTATACTATGCAAACTTTTTAATATCAAGTAAAAATCAAATAGTATTATTAATATGTTTTTTATTTGAAGGTTAAATATACATTAGAGAAAAATATAGTTTATTAATGGATTTCTTTTACTATTTTTAGTTAATATAGTATACTAATTTATGAGGAGGTTTTATGATGGAAAAGGGAGAATTGAAAGCTATTAGAGAGGAATTAGTACTTTTAAGGACTGGAGTTTTAAATCCTTGTAGTGATTATGATCCGTTTGGTTTATGTATTTGTACAGAATGTTTTTTATGTGAAAATTGTGATTATATGATTATAGATAATGAAGGAAATATTTTGAAGGATTTTTATTCCCTTGATTTAACTAGTGAATTTGAAGAAAGAGCTATATATAAAGTTGAATTTTTTGATGAAGGCTATTTTAAAAATCTTAAAGATTTTAAAGAATATATTGCAAATGATAATAGTGATTATCGTTTAACTAGAATCTTTTCTGATAGTAATGGAGAAGAGAATACAGTACTTCGACTTTCAAAACTAGATCAAGAAAAAATAAGAGAGAAAGAGGAAATATGGCAAAGAGAGGAAGAAGAAATAAGAGAGAGATTTTATAGACATAATTGTATAACAAATAATAGTGTAGCTAATCAGCCAAATAAACAAGATGACTTTAAACCTGAGGGTAAAATAAAGGTTTTAGTGAAGCATATTTTTCAAAAATTAACACAATCTAATAACTGATAAAATATAAGGAGGGTATATTAAATGGAAAAAGCGAAAGTATATTTTACTAAGAATATTAATGGAGAAAGTCTTGTTAAATTATATGATAAATTAGGTGTGAAATTATCAGGAAATGTTGCTGTTAAACTTCACTCTGGTGAAGAAGGTAATCAGAATTATATGAAGCCAGAATTTGTACGTGATATAATAGAATATACAAATGGTACAGTAGTAGAATGTAATACAGCCTATGAAGGTAAAAGGAATACAACAGATAAACATATTAAATTAATGGAAGAGCATGGTTGGAGTAAATATTTTAATGTTGATATTTTAGATAGTGATGGAGAAGATATCTTAGAAAATCCGAATGGAGAAGTTATAAAGAAAAATATTGTTGGTTCTAAAATGAAAAATTATGATTCTATGCTTGTTTTATCTCATTTTAAAGGACATCCAATGGGAGGCTTTGGTGGTGCTATTAAAAATATTTCTATCGGACTAGCTTCATCAAAAGGAAAAATGTATATTCATACATCGGGAGAAGAAACAGCTGATTTCGATGATATGTTTAAAGCAGATCATGATTCTTTCTTAAAATCGATGGCAGACTCTGCAAAAACAATAACAGACTATTATAAAGGTAAGATTGTCTATATCAATGCTATGGTTAATATGTCAGTTGATTGTGATTGTTGTGCTAAGGCAGAGGATCCTTGTATGCAAGATATTGGAATTCTTGCGTCAATTGACCCTGTTGCTTTAGACCAGGCTTGTATAGATTTAGTTTATAATTCAAATGATCTAGGAAAGGATGAATTGATTGAGAGAATAGAATCTCGTAATGGATTATTAACAATTGATAGTGCTGTAAAACAAGAAATCGGTATAAAGGAATATGAACTAATATCACTTGATTAAATATGCTGTATTATAAATAATATATAAATAGTTATCTTTGATGATAATCTTTTTTGTTAATATATTTTATATAACTAGAAAAATACTATTAAGTATGTTATTATAAATATAGTTAATTGAGGAGGTATAATATGAGTGGACATTCAAAATGGGCAACAATACATAGAAAAAAAGGGGAGTTAGATGCAGCACGTGGTAAAGTATTTCAAAAACTTGCAAAAGAGATTTTTGTAGCTGCTAAAAGTGGTGGTCCAGATCCAGATAGTAATGCTTCTCTTAGAATGGTTATTGAAAAGGCAAGAGGAGCTAATATGCCAAAAGATAATATCGAAAAGGCAATTCAAAAAGCAAAAGGAGCCAATGAAGCAGAACATTATGATTCTATTAGATATGAAGGATATGGACCTAGTGGTGTTGCTATAATGGTTGATTGTTTAACTGATAACAAGAATAGAACAGCAGGAGATGTTAGAAGTTGTTTTACAAAACGTGGAGGAAATTTAGGAACGAGTGGTAGTGTTAGTTATATTTTTGCTAGACGTGGTATTATAGATATACCAAATGATTATAATGAAGAAGATATAATGATGACATCTCTTGATAACGGTGCACTTGATTTTGTTACTCTTGATGATGTATATGAAATAATAACTACAGCTGAAGATTTTATTAGTGTAAAAAAAGCTTTAGAAGAGATCGGGGTAAGAGAGTTTCTAAGAAGTGAGGTTACGTTTATACCAACAAATACTATTGAAGTAACTGATGAAGAACAAATTGAAAAGATTCATAAATTAATAGAACAATTAGATGATTTGGAGGATGTACAAGATGTTTATTGTAACTTGCGAGAAGATTAAGTATACTAATTGTAAATGAACAGTTAATATATTGAATAAGCTAAATATATGTGTTATAGTCTGGTTATAGGAGGCTAAATAATGGATGATAGTACTATTTCACGTGATAAATTAAATGATGTAGTTAATATGTTAGAAAATAATATTCCTATACCAGTAATCGCTGAGAATTTAGGTGTTAAAACTATTGATATTTTAAAAATACAAAGTATTTATTTCCCTAATAAATTTGATGGTCAAGGACAGTTGGATAGCTTTCAATCGTTGCTTAATGAGAAACCAATTATTATTGTTGATGATAATGAATCAATAAAATCTAGATAATTATTGTAATTAATTTTTTAAATACCTGAAAGACTTGTTTTGAGTCTTTTTTTTGGTTATAATAAATGAGGAAAGAGGTAGTTTTTGATGTATGATTATATAAAAGGTGTAGTAACTACTATTAAAGGAAACGGAATAGTTTTAGAAAATAATAATATAGGGTATTTTATTTATACAGCTAATCCTTATGCTTTTAATGAAAATGAAACTTATAAAGTATATTTGTATCAAGTTGTAAAAGAAGATGAACTTAGTTTTTTTGGATTTAAGTTAGAAGAGGAAAAAGATCTTTTTTTAAAGCTTATTAATGTAAAAGGATTAGGTCCAAAAATGGCTTTACCAATACTTGCTACAGGATCAATTTCAGGGATAATTGATGCAATAAATAGGGAAAACTTACTTTACTTAAAGAAATTCCCTAAGATTGGAGATAAACTTGCTAAACAAATAGTTTTAGATTTAAAAGGAAAATTAGGTGATGTTACACCTACTTCTACTATTGAAGATAGTACAGTTGAACTTCGAGAGGTATTGATTGGGTTGGGATATAAGGAAAAAGAAGTAAGTTCGGTTGTTCCTAGAGTTGATAATAGTTTATCTTTAGAAGATAGGGTGAAGGAAGCGTTAAAGTTATTACTAAAATAAAAGGAGGATTTTTTTATGGATGATGAAAATATCTTAAATGGAAAGGAGATGGAAAGTGATGAATTACTAGAAGAATCTATTAGACCAGAAAAAATAGATGATTATATAGGACAAACTGATGTTAAAGACAATATTAAAGTGTTTGTAGAAGCTAGTAAGATGAGAAAAGAGGTACTTGATCACGTACTTTTATATGGACCACCTGGTCTTGGAAAAACAACCCTTGCTAATATTATTGCTAATGAGCTAGGGAGTAATATTAAAACAGCTAGCGGTCCTAGTATTGAAAAAAGTGGAGATTTAGCTGCTGTTTTATCTTCCCTTGAACCAGGAGATGTATTATTTATAGATGAGATACATAGAATGCCTCGTTTTATTGAAGAGATTCTTTATCCAGCAATGGAAGATTTTACTTTAGATATTATTATTGGTAGTGAAGGAAATACTAGAAATATTAAAATAGATTTACCACCATTTACTTTAGTTGGTGCAACTACTAGAGCTGGAGACTTAACAGCTCCTCTTAGAGATAGATTTGGAATAGTTTGTAAGCTTCAGTATTATACTAAAGAAGAGTTAGAGCTTATTATAAAAAGGACAGCACGTGTTTTAGATATGAAAATAGATGATGAAGCAGCAGAAAATCTTGCTAGTAGAAGTAGAGGTACTCCTAGAATTGCTAATAGACTTTTTAAAAGAGTTAGAGATTTTGCCATTGTTGATAGAAAAAGTACTATTGATAAAGAGGTTTGCGATAAAGCTTTAAAAAGACTTAAAGTGGATTCTTATGGATTAGATGAAACTGATCATGAGTTGCTACTGGCAATTATAAATAAATTTAATGGAGGTCCTGTTGGAGTAGAAGCAATTGCTGCGGCAATAGGAGAAGAAGTAACTACAATAGAAGATGTTTATGAGCCTTATTTAATGCAAAATGGATTGTTAAAAAGAACACCTAGAGGTAGAGTTGCAACAGCAAGAGCTTATGAAGTGTTACAAATTAATTATCAAAAAAATGTATTTGAGGAGATATAGAATGAGTAGAAATAGACTGATTATAGTAGAAGGACCACAAGGAATGGGGAAGAGTACTTTAACTAATTACTTGAGAGATAATATACCAAGTTCAAATCTTCAGCGTTTATCTGGTCAAAGAGATAAAACTATTAATGGTAAAATTTTAAGTGAAAAAATGTACTTTATATTGATGGATTATTTAAAAGCTATGGAGACTATTCCAATGGATTTTGTATTTGATAGAAACTTTTTTTCAGAAGAAGTATATGCAAGACTAGGATATAAAGAATATAGTTTTTCAGATATATATAGTCGCTTAGTAGATAAATTGTGTACTCTTGATTATGATATTTATTTGATTCTATTGTATGTTCAAAATAGAGAAGTACTTTATGATAGACTAAAAAGAGAACATCATAATTATCAATCATTTAGTGTAGAAAATAGTATGAATCAGCAAAAATGTTATTTGGAATTAGGTGATGAATTAAAAAATACTTCTATAAAAGTAATACCTATAGCAACAGATGATTTTTCTCTTGCTTATGCTAAAATAAATGAATTATTTAATATAAATTAAATGTTCAAGATAAAGAAAGTATTGAAAAGTTCCAAAAAATTAAGAAGTAGAAGTATATTATAGGGGAGGAGAAGTTTATGCAAATAGAAGAATTTGATTATTATTTACCTGAAAAACTCATTGCGCAGACTCCGATGAAGGTTAGAGATAATGCTAGGTTATTAGTAGTTGATAAAAAAACTGGTGAGCTAGAGCATAAAATGTTTTATGATGTTATAGACTATTTAAATGAGGGAGATGCTTTAGTTTTAAATGATACAAAAGTGTTACCAGCTAGATTAATTGGAGAAAAGGAAGAAACTAAAGCGGTAATTGAAGTATTATTACTTAAAAATATTGAAGGTGATATCTGGGAATGTTTAGTAAAACCAGCAAGACGTATAAAAGAGGGAACTATTGTTAATTTTGGTAATGGAATTTTAAAAGCTCAATGTGTTAAATTAAGTGATGAAGGTATAAGACGATTTAAATTTATTTATAATGGTGTTTTCTATGAAATTTTAGATAAACTTGGAACAATGCCGTTACCTCCCTATATTCATAAAAAGTTAGAAGATAAGTCGATGTATCAAACTATATATGCTAAGGAATTAGGAAGTGCTGCAGCTCCTACAGCTGGTCTTCATTTTACAGAGGAGCTATTAAGAAAAATAGAGAAAAAGGGTATTACTATTTGTTATGTTACTTTACATGTTGGTCTTGGAACATTTAGACCTGTTAGTGTTAATAATATAGAGGAACATAAAATGCATAGTGAGTATTATACAATGACAAAAGAAGTAGCAGATATTTTAAATGATATTAAAGCTAGAGGTGGAAATATAGTTAGTGTTGGTACTACTTCTGCTAGAGTATTAGAGACTATATCATCTAAAAATCAGGGGAAGTTTTTAGAAGAAAGCGGATTTACTAATATATTTATTTATCCTGGTTATGAGTTTAGGGGAGTAAATTCCTTGATTACAAATTTTCATCTTCCTAAATCTACTCTTATAATGCTTGTTTCTGCTCTTGCTGGTAGAGAAAATATATTAAATGCTTATAAAATTGCTGTAGAAGACGAATATAGATTTTTCTCATTTGGAGATGCAATGATTATAAAATAGTAAACTGAATAATATTTCCTTAAAAATATTTGACATTATATAATTATATATGGTAAAATCTAGTTGTTTGAAGCCTCATCTTCAAACCGCATTGAAAAGGTAAAAACTTTATTAAGTACCTTAAGAGCGAGTCTTAAGATTGAAAAAAGGAGGTAATTTATGAACGCTGTTATTAAAGTTGGTGGTAAACAATACTATGTTTCTGAAGGTAGTGAAATCTATGTTGAAAAATTAGATGCAACAAGCGGAGATGTAGTAAACTTTGATCAAGTATTAATGCTTGATAAGAAAGTTGGTAGTCCTTATCTTACTGGTGTTACTGTGACAGGTGAAGTTGTAAAAAACGGTAAGCAAAAGAAGATTAGAGTCTATAAATATAAGAGTAAATCAAGAGCTAATCGTAAAACTCAAGGACATAGACAACCTTATACTCAAATTAGAATTACTAAAATAAATGGTTAGTTATGATTAAAGTGAGTAGTGCATTAGAGAATAGTAATTATCAGCATATTTATATTAAAGGACACGCTATGTATGATGATTTTGGTAAAGATATTGTGTGTAGTGCAGTAAGTAGCATTGTAACTACTAGTATTAATGGTATTTTACTATTCGCCAAGGATAGTCTTAAGTATAGTGTAGATAGAGGAAGTGTAATAATTAATTATATTTCTAGTGATGATATTACACAAACTCTTATAAAAAATATGCTTAATATGTTAAAAGAATTGGAAACTAACTATCCAGATAATATACAAGTAAAGTAAGGAGGATGAAACTATGAATTTTATGAAGTTAAATATCCAATTGTTTGCTCATCATAAAGGACAAGGTTCTACATCAAACGGAAGAGATTCTGCAGGACGTAGATTGGGAGCAAAAGTAGGAGATGGACAGTTCATAACAGCAGGTTCTATTATATATCGTCAAAGAGGTACGAGAATATTTCCAGGTAAGAATGTAAGACGTGGAAAGGATGATACTCTATATTCAACAATTGATGGTATAATCAAGTTTGAACGTTTAGGAAGAGATAAAAAACAAGCTTCTGTATATGAAGTAGTAGAATAAAAGTCAAAATCTGACTTTTTTATTTTGCTATTTTAAAAGAAATATGTTATAATATGAACATTTAGGAGGGGGAATAATATGGAGAAAGAAGAAGCTATGAGGGTGCTTTTTCCAACAAGTGTATTACAAAACAGGATAGATGAGTTGTTTAAATATTATGTATCACAATATGGAAAGGAAAATAGTTCGTTAATTAGAAATAGATTAAGTAACATTATATATATTTTCAATTCTCCACCAGATATTACTTATAAGTTTATTTTAGACAACCAAGATCTTCCTATTGATGAAAAGTATATATCAAATATAGAAAAGCAGGCAATTAACTATAATCTCTTAAACAAGAGTTTAAACGTACAGTTAATGAAAGATCTATGTGAATCGTTTTATTATTATCATAATATTTCATCTAACGATGTGAAATTTGATATAGAACAAATATTATTTTTAGTAACAGATATGTGTAATAATAAAAATGATTATATAAAGCAAATTACTGAACTAGGAATTAAACCAATAGAAGATGAACATCATTTTTTGAACTTTATGGAGAATTGTAAGAAATTGGTTTATGATAAAGAAAACAATTTGAAAGCATATAGTTTATGGGGTCAAAGTATTAAGAACTCTTTATTAAAAATGGGAATTGGTGTTAGTGATAATGATTTAGCATGTTTATTAGATTATTCTGAAGATGGTTGGTGTCGTGCGTTCGATAATGGAAGAAAAGATCCAATTGTTATAATTACTATACCAATATTACAAAGATATTTAGAAGGTATGGATGTAGATAGAATATTTTTACATGAATTTAGGCATAGTATTGAAATCAAAGATATTAATAGAATAGGTTTGTATGACAAGTCAGGTGTTTTTAGAAGTCTTAATGAAACTAGAACAGAAGGCTGTGCGATAGAAGATAATAAAAATATAAATACAATTTTTTCTAAAAGGACATTAAAAAAGTGGTGTGATTTTTATGGAAAAATTTACTATCATAATAAGGACTTTTTTGATACATATAATAGTATTTTAAATAGTCTTGCTTTTTCGAATGATATAGAAAAGATGTTTAAAATATTTGGAGAAAAGGATATTACTCAATATGATATTATACTTAATAGTATTTATAATGATATGGTATCTAAGTATGTGAATAATCAAGAAGTTATAATTACTGATAATAATCTATGTAAGAAGCAGATAAAAAAGCTAGATAGAAATATAAGAAAAAATCATTTTGATATTAAATAATAGAGAATGTATAAATGAATGTTAAAAAGGGGGAGAATTATGGAAGAATTTAATAATGTAATAAGTCCAATAAAAGTTTTAAAAGAAAATAGTGATATGTTATTAAAATATTATGTATCACAGTATGGAGAAAGGTATTATGATTTAATAAAACATAGATCAGATAATACAATATATATTTTTGATACAACTCCAGATTTTGCTTTCCAAAAAACTCTTGAAAATAAAGATAAAATAAATGATGATGAGTATATTGAAAGGCTAGAAATAGAAGCAAGGGATTATATTGCTGTTAAAGATAGATTGATAAATGAGAGAGATAATAATCGTTATAATTTATTTTGTAATGCCCATAATATAAATAAGAATAAAAATGATATTTCATTTTCTAATTCATTAGAAATTATGTATATGATGAATTCTGGTTATGAAAAGTATGTAGAAACCTGTAAAAAGTATGGAGTATTTGCAATAGATAATAAATATGATGCGATGCATTATTTCAAAATGTTTATATCTATGGATAGAAAACTTAAATACGATATAGTAAAACAAACTTTATGGGGGCAAAACGTTAAGGATAGGTTATCAAGAGAAAATAATTTTAATGGATTATTTGAAACTTTTGGAAAGACTCCTCTTTTAGAGTTTGATGCTATGCTTTCTTGCGCATATTATAAAATAAGAGAATTTTATAATGAGTATTCAAATGGAAATATAAGGATTAGTAATTCGAATATATTTTCAGAAAAGGTTAAAATTTTGAAAGAAAATGCTAGAAATAATGGTTATTATGGAAATAAAAAGTAATAAAGTAGTTAGTAATTTTTTATAGTTTTGGTATAATAAAAATACTTGGGAAGGTGAAAGTTATGTTTGTAGATGAGGTTGTAATCAAAGTCGTTGCTGGAAGCGGTGGAGATGGTTGTTGTGCATTTAGACGTGAAAAGTATGTTGAGATGGGAGGACCTTTTGGCGGAAATGGTGGACACGGATCTAATATAATATTTAGAGTGGATGAAGGACTTCATACTTTACTTGATTTGAGATACCAAAAGTTAATTAAAGGCAAAAAGGGAGAAAATGGAAAAGGTAAAAATCAACATGGGAAAAGTGCTGAGGATATTATTATAAAAGTACCTATTGGAACTGTTGTAACTGATATTGATACAGGACTTGTTATTTGTGATTTAAAAGAAAAAAATGAAGAATTTATTGTTTGCCATGGTGGACGTGGAGGACGTGGCAATACTGCCTTTAAAACTCAAACTAATACTGCTCCAGAGTTTGCAGAAAATGGAGAGCCTGGTGAAGAAAAAGAGTTAAAGGTAGAAGTTAAGATGCTAGCAGATGTTGGACTTGTGGGGCTTCCTAGTGTTGGAAAAAGTACTTTTATATCATCTGTTAGTCGTGCAAAACCTAAAATTGCAGCTTATCATTTTACAACACTTGTACCTAACTTAGGTGTTACTAAAAGTAGAGATGGTTATAGCTTTGTATTAGCAGATTTACCTGGTTTAATAGAAAATGCATCAATTGGTGAAGGATTAGGTGATAAGTTTTTAAGACATATAGAAAGAACTAAAGTTATAGCACATGTTATTGACATTTCTGAGTCTGAAGGAAGAGATGCCTATAATGATTTTTTATTAATTAATAAGGAATTAGAAAACTTTAATCCAAAACTTTTAAAAAAGCCTATGATTGTAGTTGCTAATAAAATAGATGTTGAAGGATCAAATGACAATTTAGAAAAATTTAAGAAAAAACTTAATAATAAAGATATTAAAATTTTCCCAGTTAGTGCTTATACTAAAAGCGGAGTAGAAGAAGTAATAGATTATTTAGCTAAAATATTAAAAGAATTGCCAGATGAAGAATTATTCGAAGAAGATGAAATAGAAAGTTATGTTCTTTATAAATTTAAAAAGGAGCAACCATATAATATTACAAAGGAAAATGATGAATTTGTAATTAGGGGAGAAAAGATAGAAAAATTGTTTAAAATGACTAAGTTTACAAGTTTAGAGGGAGAAAGAAGATTTGCTAAACGTCTTGCTAAGATGGGAATAGATGATGAATTAAAAAGGATGGGAGCAATCGATGGTGATATGGTAAGAATTCTTGATTTCTATTTTGAATATAAGGAATAGTATTATAGTTTGATATTGATTAGCTTAAACTATTAAAAATAAAAATTTTAATTAGTTATTGAAAACAAAATATAATTATGATAATATTAAAGTGTCTTATAGAGATGCTTTATGGTCTGTTGGTGAAGTGGCTTAACACACCACCCTCTCAAGGTGGCATTCACGGATTCGAATTCCGTACAGACTACCATGTTAATATCAAACCCGACATATATTTCGGGTTTTTAAATACTTTTAATAATTATGTTTTGAAGTGGAATTTAGATAATATTTTTAGATAAATATGAGCAACTATTAGAGGCAAGAGAAATGTTAATTATCTGCAAAGTTAATAACAGTTTTATTAAAATTTCTTGCTTTTTGATATATGTTGTGCTATAATAATATCATTAAACGGAGGGGGATAGTTATGAGAATTATAGAATTTTTTAAAGAAGCAAATAGAAAACGTATAGAAAAAAATGCTCAATATGAATATGAGTACGGAAAAAGATTTGGATTTTCTTCACATATTATTTTTACTAAGGCAAGAAAGAAAAGAAAAAAAGCTAAAAAGATATATAATGAAAAACTAAAAAGATATTTTTCTTTAGTCTATGATATAAGTTTTACTAAGTTAGAGTTAAATTCAATTTGTAGAGAGTTATATAAGTTTAGAAATTATGATGATGAAATATCAAATAAAAGTAAATTAGAAAATGAAATGAATAAAAAAATCAAAAGATTAGATAGTCTACAAGAAGAACTTTCTGGTAGTGTTAAAGAAAATTTAGATAAATATGGATGGTTGTTAAGAAAAATTTATAAAATAAAATCAAAAAAGTTCTATAGATGGGATGAACATAAATTTATGAGTAAATATTGCTTTGACGAAGAAGTTGAAGATATGTATGAAGAAGTTGAGAGCAAAACTGAAGAGCCTAAAATCAGTAAGAGAAACAAATATACTATAGATTCAGAAACTTTAAAAAGTTTTGAAAATTTGTATGATTCTGAAGGTAAAAACTATTTTATTAATGATTATGTTTCTTCACAACAAAGAGACTCAGTAGGAGCATTACATAATACTGGATATGAATCTGCAACAACTATGCAATCAACTACTGGTCAAAATTTTAGTCAGGAAGAAAATGAAGATTTGAATAACGAAAAAATAAATATGTTAATAAAAGATAGTACTGAAAAAATAGAAGGTTTATTAACTCAAGCTATAGCTGAAATGGTTTCACTTGGAATTAAAGGTGGCGATAGATATAAAGAGAAAGTATTAAGTCATTTTGAAGGTTTTTTAGGTGAATGTCAGAGCAAAATTGATCAGATAGTAGATGATGTGAATAATGGTGCAAATTTAACTGAAGATGAAATATTTGAGAGATTGAACACAAAAGTTTTAAAATAAAATATTAAATTAAGCTGAATTTCAAGTAGAAACCGGAATTTTTGATAAAAAAGTGTAAAGTAATGCT
>CAJTKB010000036.1 GCA_910576925.1 uncultured Bacilli bacterium
AGTATTATATGCAATATATGATGAGACTAAAACTTATCCTTTGGAGGAAGAAACTACAGCTTGGTTAGTTGCAGATGGTACAGATTCAGGAGAACTTCCATTGTTTCATAATAAGAAATATTATGAAAAATATGGAGAAGATAAAGTTATTTATCCAGGCGCTTCTGGTTACTATATTATGAAGTTTAAAAATAATACAGCTAATACTATAACACTTAAAGAAATGAATTTACAGGAAGAGACTATTTGTGTTACTGGTGGATGTTTAAATATGGGTTATATTGTAATGCATAGACCGCAGAACAGTAGTAATGCTTTATATTATTATGGAGGAGAAGATGACTATAAAATTTTAAATGAAGATGTTGATCCTAATGATATTAATTATAAAGGAAAGGCTATTTCTCTTGGTAATGGTATAAAGGTTGAAAGTGGTAAGGAAATAATCATTTCTCTTTTCTGGAAGTGGGATGATAAAAATGATTCAGTTGATACATTAATTGGAAATCAAGCAGCAAATAGTAAATTTGATTCTAGTATAAATGATGAGTACAGCTTATATGTTAGTTTGAAATATACTTCTGATAATAAATGTTATACTTCAGGCAAGTAGTGATTGAAGATGAAAAGATTAAATAAGTTGCTTGTTAGAATTATAAAAGTATTTATCATTTTACTTTTTATATATAATCTTTATAATTTTATATGTTTTAAAGTTTTAAAGTATAATATAGTTCCAATTAATGGTTATGCTTTGTTAGAAGTTGTCTCTGGTTCAATGGAACCAACAATTAATGTTGGAGATTTAATAATTATCAATACTAAAGAAAAAGACTATAGTAAGAATAATATTGTTACATTTTATGATAAAGAAGAAAATTTTGTAACACATAGAATCATTTCAATTAATGACAATAAGATAACAACTAAGGGTGACAATAACGAAGTTGAAGATGGAGTAGTTTCTATAAATAATATTGTTGGAAAATATGTATTTAAGATAAATGGAGGAGGAAAGGTATTATCTACATTACGTAGTCCATTAGTGATGATAATAATTTTTGTAACTGGTGGAGCTGTTTGTTTTATGATGAGTACATCTACCGCCTTTTCTACAGGTGACGAGGATAGTGATTATCAACTATATTTAAAAAATGGTAAATTGTTACCTAAATATGATCAGAATGATGAAAAAGAGCAATTAAAACAAATAAAAAAGAAGAAATCTAATAAAAAGAAAAGGAAAAAAAGGGCAAAGAGAAAAAAACGAAGTAGGTGATTTTAATGACGAGTTTATTACAAAGTAAAGTGTTTAAAAGAAATTTAGTTAGATGGATAGGAATGTATGCTTGTATAATGATGTTTGCTGTTACTATAGTTACATATTCAAGATATGTTTCTAGGATATCTAGTAATGATAATGCACGCGTTGCAAGTTTTAATATAAAGGTGCTTTATGATGATTCCTATAATTGTGTAGCTGAAATAGAAGATGGAAAATATAAAGTTTGTGAAGTTAATGAAGTTAGACCAACTAGTGATATATCATATAATTTTACTGTTGATGCTACAAAACTTGAGGTTAGAACTCGTCTTTTCTTAGTAATTACTGTAGATCCTAGTGCTATTAATCCTTTTAGTCCAGATTTCAAATTTTATAATCTTGAAAGATGGGATGATGAATTAGGTTATTATGTTACAGTTGATTCTTCTGAATTTACAGTTGAAAATAATAAAATTAAGTTAGATTATATTATAGAGCCTAGTAGTGCAATAAAAACAAAATATAGGATAACTGTTAAATATAATGAAGATAAATTAGAAGATGATGGAGATGGAATTAAATATTATAATGGAGAAGAAATAAATATAAGTGATTTAGTAGCAGTTAGCTATATAGCTACTCAAGAACCAAACAGTGGAAATGGAAGTGTATAATATGAATATAGTTAATAATACAAAAAAGATAAAAATAATGATTTATACTTTATTAGTTTTAGGAATTATTGGGTTTTCAATATATCCTAATTCATATTCTAAATATTATATTAATAAGGGAAATTATTTGAGATATAAATCTAGTTTTGTGTCTTTAGAAGCTAAAGAAAATGCAACTATGTTAATAGATGAGATTAATTCTAATGAGAAAGAAGCAGTATTAAAATTTAATCTTCCTAGAAATGATAAATTTTTTTCAGAGAATGATACATATACATTAATACTTCCTGATGGATGTAGTAGTAATTATACTAATGAGCTTGATAACACTACTAATATTAATTTTTTAGCAAATGATGGTATAACTTCTGCAGATGTGGTTGTTACTTGTAATGTAGAAAATGATAAAAATATAAAATATAGTGATAGTGATGATGCTTATTTGGATATTTTAGTAAAAGTTAATGAACATGTAGGCAATGATGATTATTCATTTAGATATATACAATATGTTTCAGAAGATAAGCCTTATGCACCACTTAATAAGATTGATCTATCATCATCTAATAGTGATAGTATTAGTGAGGTTGATGCTCAGATATTATCTATTAAAGAGTCTTTTCTTAATAATATATTGAATGATGATAAATACAATGAATATATGACTGAAATATCTAGTTATTTAAATAGTATAGATGTTTCTAATAATAGTTTTGATATATTAGGTATTGATGAAGTTACTTATAATAATGATACTAATGAGTATGAATTCGTTATTAATGATAATTTTATTGGTTATGCTTGTACATATTATGAGAATGTAGTTAACAATAATAAAAATACTATGATTTTTTCAACAGAAGATAGGGATTCTTTAAATAATATATTTGAATATTATATTAAAAATTATTACATTAACAATGAAAATGAATTTTATTTAATTATGAATTATATGAGAGCAAATAGTGATATAGCATCATTAATTTTAGATGGTGTTAATATAGAAGGAATAGTTCTTAGTGCTAATAATACAATAGATATTAAAGATAGTTTTATGGATAAAGTTTCCGAACAAATTAGAGATGACTATTTAACCATTTATTCTAGTGATTATAATTATATGAAAGGAACTTTTACTTCGATAATAAATGAAAGTGTTAATTTGTCCTCAGATATAAAAGTGAAAATAAATGATAGAGAAGATATAATAGATGTTGTTACAAGTAGAACTTATTTTGATAATTCATATTTTATGGTTAGTGATGATACTAATTGTATATTAATTGAAGTTTCTTGTGGTGATATTTATAATGAAGTTTCTATAACGAATGTTGTAGTTACTGGTGTTGATACATTAGATGTAAAAATAGATTATAATAACTATAATAGACCTGCTAGTGAAAATATTAGTAATATAGCAAATTTTGTGGCAGAACAGTTTAGTGGAACAGTAGAAGAAGGTTCTTTAGTAGAAGATGATTTAGATAATAATAGTTATAGTATAAGATTTAGTGTAGTTAAAAATAGTACAGATATTATTATTGATAATGCAGTTGATAGTTCATCAGAAATAGTTTCTTTTGATGATAGTGCTGCGACTGGTGGTTATATTGAAAGTGATAATAATAACATTGATTTAGATGATGATAACACTCCTAATGATGAGGGCGTAGTAGAATCAGATAGTAGTTTTAGTAGTAATAGTGTTGATGCAAATTATAATTTAGATAATTGTAATGTTGATAGTTCAAATGATGATATTGTGGTAATTGATTAGATAAAAATATAATTAAGATATATAAATGGATTTAAAAATAGCGTTATTTAATTGTTTTAGTTGTGGTGTAAATTTGACTTTAAAATTAACTCCTTAACTTGTATTTGAAAATTCATTATTATATAATGGATTAGAATAAATATAGGAGTATTATATGGATTGGTTAAGTATTAGAGAGTTTTTAATAGATTCTATAAAATATATAATTACATTTTTTATAATTATGTTTGTAATATTTTATGTAGCTTCTATTACACAGGTTGTAGGTAACTCTATGAGTCCTACTCTTAAAGATGGGGAAGTTCTTATATTAAATAAGTTTAAATATCGTTTTGTTGATGTTAGAAGAGGTGATATTATTTCTCTTAGATATGCTGATACAAAATATTTAATAAAGAGGGTAATTGGACTTCCTGGAGAAAAAGTTGATATTGTTAATAATAAGTTATATATAGATAATAGAATGTATGAGGAGGAGTATATATCTAGTAGTTTAAAATATTTAGATTTTCATTTAAAAGATTTAGGATATGATAGTATACCTAAAGATATGTATCTGGTGTTAGGTGATAATAGATTAAATTCTATGGATAGTAGAGAAATTGGTTTGATAAAAAAAGATGATATTAATGGTAAAATTTCTTTTAGGTTTTGGCCTCTTAATAGAGTTAGTTTTATAAATTAATATTAATGTGTTTAGTTGTTTTATAGTAAGGAGACCTTACTTTTTTGTCGTATTATTATTTTTTTCAAAAAAATCGAGTATAAAATTGTTGTGTTTTGTAAAATTGATGATATAATGGAATAAGATAAGATAGGATAGGGAGTATGTATATGGATAAAAAGAAGGTTTCAATAATTGCAATAATTTTATTTTTATGTTTAGGTTCATTTGTCTTTGCAAATTCTACTCAATCTAATTTTGAAGAAAGTGCCAAAAGTGATACTATAATTGGGGATAATGGTGGTAGAACAGACAATAGTTATGGGAATAATTCTTCTTATGATGATATGTATCCTAATAATAAAGTGGATACTGATATAAATTCAAATTCTAATCAAAAAGCTAGAAATGTTACTAATCCTACTCATAAGGGTAGTGGAACAAATAGTACTAATAATGATCAAAATTCTGATTCTACTGGAGTAACTGGAGGAGAAAATGGAGTTGGAAATGGCTCAAATTCAAGTGGAGGAACAGGAGACGGAAATGGTTCAAATCCAGGTGGAGGAACGGGAGACGGAAATGGTTCAAATCCAGGTGGAGAAACAGGAGACGGAAATGATTCAAATCCAGGTGGAGGAACAGGTGATGGAAACGGTTCAAATCCAGGAGAGGGAACAGGGGATGGTTCAGGTGATAATAATGGCGATAATAATGATTATTCTCAACTTATATCATTAGTTGATTCTTTACAAGAAAAAATCACAGTATCTACAAAGAAAAGTGATATTAACTCTGCTAGAAAGTATAGAGATAATAATGACATTATGCAAAAGGTTGCTACTATTTTAGATAATACTGTTAAAAACGAACTTCAAAGAAAGTTAGAGGCTATTAATAAAATTTTAGATGATAGACAGGAGCCTATAATAAAGGGTGTTGTAGATGGTGCGTATGTTAATACCGCGGTTTCTTTAGACATATATGATAGTGAGAATAGTATAAGAAAAATTATGTTAAATGGTAGTGAAGTTCTAAATACTAATATCTTAAAAAATATAAACCAGGAAGGAAAATATACTGTTGAAGTAGTAGATGAAGCATTTAATAAGAAAACTGTAACATTTACAATTGATAAAACTCCTCCAAAGGTAGTTGTAGCAACATCGGATTTTGGAATAGGTACTAATAAAAGCGTTACTGTATTTATAAATTCTGATGAGGTATTAAAAGAAATAAATGGTTGGGAAATTGATAAGAAAGGGAAATATATTTATAGAGAATTTTTTGCTAACTGTTCATCATCTATTACAGTAGAAGATTTAGCTGGGAATAAAACGGTGACATCATATAGCATTACTAGTATTGATCCTAACTATGAAGCGAAGATGCCACATGCTACTGATGTTAATTATGTTAGTAATTCTGATGGTAGTGTTACTGTTACTATTACAATATCAAAACCTATTTATCAACCAGATGGTTGGTTTGATATATCAGGAAGTAAGGTATTTACAAAGACATATTATAAAAATGTAACAGAAACGGTTTGGTTAGAAGATACACTTTCTAATATTGGTAGTGTTTCAATCGTTGTTAACAGTATTAAATCTACTGAAACAGCAAGTGTCCAGAGAATATATGATTCTATTAAAAATGCATTTAATTTAAATGGTGTAGTGGAAGCTAGTTAGTTTATGTTATTAATAAGGCACTGTGCCTTTTTTTATTTTCAGAGTATTGAAATTATGCTTTAAATTTAATATAATATACTCATTATTTAAAAGAGGTGAAAAATATGGCACAATTTAGTACAAGATTAGATCTTTTAAGAGAAACTTTTAATATATTTTCTTCCTATATAGATGTAGTAGTACCTTATATTATATATAGATATAAAAGTAAAAAAGTATTTCCAAATAATCAGGATATAATAAATACTCTTAAGTTAGAATTCAATAATTATGTAAAAAGTTTAGGTATTGGATTAGAACTTTTAAGTTTTATCTCTAGAAATGAAAGAGATTTATGTTATGAAGATATAATAAGATATTGTTATAATTCTAGTGAAAATCTTAAAGATGGTACTAATTATATGAAAGAATTGTTTGAAAGTTTGGATACTGCACTTGAGCTAGAAAGAGCTTATAAGTTTAGAACTCCTAGTAGTGATCCTAAATATTTGCAAGAAGATGATATCGAAAAGAATATATCATATATAAAAGGAATAAGCTTTGATGGAATAAGAGAGTTTATTATTGATGAATGTATATATGATGATAGACATTTTAGAGATTGCTTTTCTAGAGCTAAAGTGTTAGATGTTAATTCTAGAGAAAATATGGATTTATTTGGAGTATTTGAAAATAATAATAGTATTAAACTGGTTTTACCTAAAATTACAGATGAAATAAGTACATTTATCAATATTCATGAATTAGTGCATTATGCTCTTTTATCTAAAAAAGATGAGATTCGTGATGAAAATATCATTTATCAAGAGGATATTCCTATTTTTTATGAATTATTGTATAAAAAGTATAAAGAAAAGAGTTTTAATAATATAGATATACATACAACTGATATAGCTTTAAGATTATTAGAAGATTATAATGAAGAACCATTTGAAATTCAAATAGAAAAGGTTAAATCGATGAAATAGTTAGGTGAATTAAGTATGATAACTTGTGAATATGCAAATATAGCTACTATAGCTTTAGGAAATATTAGATATTTTAATATTCCTTATGGGAAAAGTGATAAATTTATTACTCAACTGGTAAAGAAGAATTTCATTGTTATTAGTCAATTATATAAGAAGTATGAGAATAATGAAGATATTTGTAAGTACGAATTAGATGTTTATATACCTAAAATTGTTGATTATAATTCTATTATGCTTTCATATGAGTTTATAAAAAAAGCCGAACAAGATATTTATGGAGGGGACAGAAAACTTTATAATTATCATATTTCTGATAGTGATTATGATTATTATAATGAAGGTCAAGCTAAGATATTTAGACTTTATGAATTCGGTTTAGATAATTTGCCGCTTCTTGATAATTTTCTTATGGAAGCTGATGAGTTTATTAATAATATTAGAAATGATATAAACACCTCTAAGAGTGAAGATATGCTCTTAGAAATAATTAATAGAGGTAGAAATATAAGTGATGTATTTTTATATTTTGTATATGAAAAATTAGGATTATTATCTGATGATAAAAAATTAATGTTTAAATATTATAGAGAATTTGATTTAGAAAGATTACTTGTAGGAAATTTAAAAAAGTATCCTCTTAATAATGATAATTCTGGTCTTATAAGTATATTCGAAGATAAGATGTATAAATCTACTCTTACAAAGATGAATCATATGAGAGAAATTAGACATCATTTAATAGAATATGGTTATAATGTTGATGAAAAAATTAGTATGACTATTGTTTGCGATATTTATAATGTAATTATTATCAAAATAATTCATAATACTTTAATTGTTTGGTCTCCAAAGAAGTTTAATAATTTTCAAAAAGAAAATTTATTATCTATATTGGAACAAGTTAAAATAATAGATAATTGCAATAAAGATGAAATAGAAGTTTACTTTGATATGTTTAATTATGATAGTGATTATTCAGTAAATGTTACTGATGTTTATAAATATGTGGAAAAGATTAAGGTAAAGTCAAAATAATTTTTTAGTAATTTATATTCTGTAAATTACTTTTTTATTGTCTGTTAACTAAATATTGAAATATAATACGACAAAATAGTGAATTGCTATGTGTTAAAATATTGAAAATAAGGAAGACTAGTTCTTGAAATATACTTAGATATCATTTATAATATGATGAATATTGGGGGAGTTTATGGATTATATAAATAGGATAGTAGATGAAGAAATTGTTAATAAATTATCGAATAGTGGTATTTTATTTATAGAAGGAGCAAGAGGAGTAGGAAAGAGTGTAACGCTTGAAAGATTTTCAAAGAGTACTTTGAATATACAAGATGATGATAATTTAGAAAACTATATTTTACTTGCTAGTACAAAACCTTCATTGTTATTAAAAGGTGAGAGACCTAGATTAATCGATGAATGGCAAGTTATTTCGAAAATTTTTGTTCCTATTAAATTTTTTGTAGATAAAATTGGAGGAAATAGTCAATATATTCTTACAAGTTCAATGATGAAAAAATTTGATAACTGTTTTGAAAAAGAAATTAGAAATTATCCCTCTATTAAGATGAGAACTATGACTTTATTTGAAAGTGGAGATTCAAATGGAAGCATTTCCTTAAAAAGGCTATTAGATGGATATAGAGATATAGAAGGAAATAAGAGTAAGTTAACATATAAAGATATAGCTTTTATTTTATGTAGAGGTGGTTTTCCTAACTCTATTAATTTATCAAAAGAGAAATCATTAGAATTTATAAAAAAATATGTTGATAATTTATGTAATAATGATATTTCAAAAGTAGATGATGTAAAAAGAAATTCAACGATTGCCAAGGAAATATTAAAGTCTTATTCTAAGATGATTTCTACTACAGACTCTAATAAATCACTGTTTTCTGATGTGCAAAATAGTCATTCTGTAAGTGACAGAACTATTATCGATTATTTAGAAGCATTTAAAAGATTATATATAATTGATGAAATTAAAGCTTGGAAGCCTAATATTAGAACTAGTACTTCAATTAGAACTACTCCAAAAAAGAATTTAATAGATCCTTCTATTGCTATTTGTGCTCTTAATTATTCTTTAAATGATATTATGTTTGATGTGAAAAAATTTAATATGTTATTTAAAAATCTAGTATATAGAGACTTGAGTGTATATGCAGAGTCTTTGGGCGCTACTATAATGTATTATAAAGATAGATATAATTTAGAATGTGATTTTGTTTTAAAATTTGATAATAATAGGTATATTTTTATAAATGCTGTTTTAGTTAATTCGTTGATAGATGATGCAGTAGATAAACTTATAAAGTTAAAGGATCTTGTTACTAGCAGTAAAGAGAATATAGGAAGTATTTTGTTTATGATGGTTTTAACAGGTGGAGATAGTTCATATGTTACAAAAGAAGGGGTGTTAGTTGTACCAGTTGGTTGTTTTAGAAATTAGTATATATTTAATTCGTCTTAGATTGTATAAATTATAAAAATTTTGTATAATGAAGTTGATATTAATAAAAATAAGGAGGATTTATGACACCACATATTGAAGCTAAAAAAGAAGATATAAGTAAAATAGTTATAATGCCAGGAGATCCTAAAAGAGCTGAACTAATTGCAAAGAGTTATTTAGATGATTATAGAATGGTAAGTGAAGTTAGAGGGATGAAAACATATACTGGTACTTATAAAGGAACAAATATTACTGTAATGCCATCTGGAATGGGATGTCCTAGTATGGGAATTTATTCTTATGAACTATTTAAATTTTACGAAGTAGAAAAAATTATTAAGGTTGGTACTTGTGGATCATATATTGATAATTTTAATATGGGAGATTTGTTATTAGTTGATAAGAGTTTTTCTGAATCTACTTATGCTTTAGTTCAAGATAATATTTCTATGAATTTAGTTGATTCTAGTAGTGATTTAAATAGTATTATCAAATCTACTGCTAAAGAATTAGGACAAGATATATTTAGTGGAGTAATTCATTGCAGTGATGTATTTTATGAGGAAGATTCTGATTATAAAAATAAACTTTATGAGAAATATGGATGTATTGCTTGTGAAATGGAGAGTTTTGCTCTTTTACATAATGCAAAAAAATTTGGAAGGGATGCAACAGAAATTCTTACGGTGACAGATAATTTAGTTACTGGTGAGAGACTTTCTAGTGATGATAGACAAAATAGAGTTGGCGATATGATTGTTTTAGCTTTAGAGAGTGCAATTAGATTATGATAGATTTAAAAAAATTACCAAAGGTAGAACTACATCTACATTTAGATGGTTCTGTAAGAATAGAGACTGCTGCAGAAATTTTGGAACAAGATATTGACGTTGTGAAATCTAATATGATTGCGCCTAAAAAGTGTTCTGATTTAAATGAATATTTAACTAAGTTTGACTATCCTAGTGTTATTTTACAATCAAGAGAAAATTTGGAGAGAGTTGCATATGAACTAGCCCTTGATTTAGTAGATGATGGAGTAATATATGCTGAGGTTAGATTTGCACCTTTAAAACATATTAAGAAAGGTCTTAGTATAAATGAAGTGGTAGAAGCTGTTTTGTTGGGTTTTAGTAAGGTAGATATTAAGATTAATCTAATTTTGTGTATGATGAGGGATATGAGTAGTTTTGATAATTTGAAAGTTATAGATATTGCTAAAAAATATTTAAATAAAGGAGTTTGTGCTATTGATTTAGCAGGGGCTGAAGCTTTATTTGAGACTAGTTCTTTTCAAGAGTTATTTAATTATGCTAATAGTGTAGAAGTTCCTTTTACAATTCATGCTGGAGAAGCAGATGGAATTTTAAGTATAGAGTCTGCAATTAATTTCGGTGCCTTAAGAATAGGACATGGTGTTAGATTGCTTGAAGATTCTTCTTTGATGGAAATAGTTAGGGATAGAAAGATTTTGCTTGAAATCTGTCCTACTAGTAATATTCAAACTAATGTAGTTGATAGTTATGGAAATCATCCTATTAAAAATTATTATGATTATGAAATTAACGTCTCAATTAATACAGATAACAGAACAGTTTCTAACACTACTCTTACTGAAGAATACGAACATTTAATTAATGAATTGGAGTTCAGTGTTGAAGAGATTGTTGATATTAATAAGATGGCAATAAAGGCAGCATTTTTGACTGATGATGAAAAAATGCAACTTTTAAATGAATATAATAATATTATTGATTGTTTACTTTAACTTCTTTAAATGTTAAAAATAATTAATATATTTTTATTAATTTTGGTGTAGGGGTTTATTTTTTATAAAAATGTAGTATGATATGCTAAGTTTGTAGGGGGAATTATTAATGTTAGATATATTTAATAAATATCGTCAGATTGATGGGATAATAGATCTAGATAAAGTGATAGGGTTAGAGAAAATTGAAAAAAGAACATATGGTTCAAGAGAAAAACAGTGGTTTCTTTTTGATTCTAATTTAATCTTATTCAAAGAAGAAAAATTACCATTCGAAGCAATAAAAGAGATAATAAATGAAGAAATAGCTCTTCAATATGGTTTGGATAATGTTTCATATGATATCGCAAAATATGCTGGAAAATACGGAACTATATCACTTGATTTTATAAAAGAAAAAAATTTTGTACAATTTCTATTTTTACTTTTTAAAAGGCCCAAAATATCTAATGATTTAACAACGATATGTAATATTTTGGAAGATATTGTTATAGATAGAGAAATAATAATTTCATTTGCAAATACAATATTTAGAAATTATTTGTTAGATATATTTACAGCACAACGAGATCGTAATGTTAGCAATCAAGGTTTCCTATATGATGAAAATGGTTATAGATTGGCGCCTAGATATGATTCTAGTGGTAGCTTTTTAACTATAACAGCTAGAGAAAAATTAGAAAGGTTTTGTAATCAATATGAGAGTGATATGCTTATAAAATATAAGGGATATCGTTCTAAATTTACTCTTTATCCTGAAACTGTAAAAATGGATTCAATTAGTGTATTATTAGATATAAAATATTCTAATATTGTACATAATAATTTTTATTTATATGAAGTTTTAAAAATTCTAGATAGTGAAATAGATAAAATATATAATATAGATATGAATGAAATTTTTAAGAAACTAGAATCTTATAATATATTTATGGAAGCATATTTTAAAAGATTTTTAAAATGCGTATTTGAGATAAAGAAAAAAGAGTATGAAGAAAAAGAAAAAGTATATAGAAAAATTTATTAAAATAATAAATGAAGTGGAAAATATTTCTAAAGATATATGTAAAAAAAACAATAGAAGGGTTTAGGTAAAATAATAGAATTATTGACTACTAGTAATTAACTATTATTTTCTATTATGGTACAATAATTGTAAATGGAAGTGATCATATGAAAAAAATAGTTGTAATAGGTGGTGGAGCATCTGGTATAGTGGCAGCAATAAGAGCAAAAAAAGCTAATAATGAGGTTATAGTTTTAGAAAGAAATAGTAAATGTCTAAAAAAATTACTTATTACTGGAAATGGAAGATGTAATTATTATAATGATAATCAAGATTTAGTTCATTATCATAGTAGTAATGAAGAGCTTATTGAAGATATAATTACAAAAAGGAATTTAGAAATACTTAAAAATTTTTTTGAAAGAATAGGTATTATTCCAAGTGTTAAGGAAGGTTATTATTACCCATATTCAAATCAAGCAATTAGTATAGAAAATTCGCTACTTTTAACAGCTAAAGAGAAGGGTGTAAAAATAATTACTGATTGTTTAGTAGAAGATATTTTTAAAGAAAAAAATAAGTTTCTTATAAAAACAGATAAAGATATATATGAATTTGATAAAGTTATTATATCAGTCGGTGGTTGTTCTGCTCCAAAGACGGGAAGTGATGGTAACTTTTATCACATTATAGAAAAGTTTAATCATACTATCATAAAGCCACTTCCTGCTCTTGTTCAATTAAATACATCAGGAAATTTTTTAAATAATTGGTCTGGTATTAGAGTTAATGCTAATATTAAGCTATATGAAGATGATAAATATATAAAAGAGGAAAATGGAGAACTTTTATTAACTAATTATGGAGTTAGTGGGATATGTATTATGCAATTAAGTGGCCTAGTATCTCGTGGTCTTTACATGAATAAAAAGGAAGAAATTGTCATTAATTTTTTAAAAGATTTTGCAAGAACCAGAGATGATTTTATAAAATTTATGGATAATAGGTATTTGTTGTTACCTAATAGAAATATAACAGAACTACTCGATACAGTGTTAAATTATAAACTTATTAATGTGTTAGTTAAGCAGGCATCTATTTCTAATACTAAAAAGTGGGATCAATTAAGTCCTAAAGAAAAAAATATTTTAGCTAAAATGTTTGTTGAATTTAGATTAAATATTATTAGTACCAATTCTTTTGAAAGAGCTCAAACTACTACAGGTGGAGTTAGTCTAGCAGAAATTAATTTAAATACAATGGAGTCATTAATTGTTAAAAATTTATATTTTACAGGTGAAGTTATTGATATAGATGGTGATTGTGGGGGTTATAATTTGACATTATCATTTATAAGTGGAATACTTGCAGGAGATGATGCTAGTGATTAGAATAAGACAAATAGAAATTAATGTTTTAAAAAATCAGGAAGAACAGTTATATAAGAAAATAGCCCATCTTTTAAAAATTAAAGTTTCTGATATAAAGGAGTTAAATATAAATAAGAAATCAATTGATGCTAGGAAAAAACCTGATATTTTTTATGTATATGAAGTTGATGTTTTAGTAAATAAAGAAACTAGCATTTTGTTAAGGAGTAAAAATAATAATATATTGAAAACTCCAAATGAAAAGTATACTTTTAAAATAATTGGAAATAAAAAATTAAATAATAGACCTTTAATAGTTGGAAGTGGGCCAGCAGGACTTATGGCAGCTTATATTTTAGCAGAAAATGGATACAATCCTCTTGTTTTAGAAAGAGGAGAATGCATTGAAAAAAGAGTCCTAACTGTAGAAAAATTCTTTCAAAATGGAATGTTAAATTTAAATAGTAATGTTCAATTTGGCGAGGGAGGTGCTGGAACGTTTTCTGATGGTAAATTAAATACTTTAGTAAAAGATAAATATAAAAGGCAAAGACGTGTTTTTGAAATATTTGTAGAATGTGGTGCACCTAAAGAAATTTTATATTTAAATAAACCTCATATTGGTACAGATATTTTAAGAAATGTAGTTGTTAATATTAGAAAGAAGATAATCAAAATGGGAGGCGAGTTTAGATATAATTCTTGTGTTACAGATTTTGTTATTGAAGATAGTAAAATAAAGGCAGTAAAAATAAATGATAGTGAAATTATAGAAACTGATGTATTAATACTTGCAATAGGTCATAGTGCTAGGGATACATTTGAAGTTTTAGAAAAGAAAGAAATAATAATGAAAGCTAAACCTTTTGCAGTAGGTATTAGAATACAACATCCTCAAGATATGATAGGTTTTAGTCAATATGGATCTTTGTATAAAAGACTTCCAAAGGCTAGTTATAAATTAACATATAAGGCTAAAAATGGAAGAGGAGTTTATACTTTTTGTATGTGTCCAGGTGGATATGTTGTAAATTCATCTTCTGAAAGTGGACGTTTAGCAATAAATGGAATGAGTAATTATAGGAGAGATAGTAAGAATGCAAATTCAGCAATTATTGTTACAATAGGGCCAAAAGATTTTGGAGAAAAAGCTTTAGATGGAGTTAAATTTCAGAGATTGTTAGAAGAAAAAGCTTATAAGTTGGGAAATGGTAAAATACCTATAGAATTATATAAAGATTTTAAAAATGGAAATGTAAATAGCGAAATAGAAAAGATAGAGCCAGTGATGATGGGAAAATATTGTTTTGCAAATATTAGAGAAATATTTCCTTCTTATGTTACAGAAGCTTTAATAGAAGCTATTGATTATTTTGATAGTAAAATAGAAGGTTTTGCTAGAGATGATGCTATAATAGCAGCTGTTGAGTCTAGAACTTCCTCTCCTGTAAGAATAGAAAGAGATGCATCTGGAGAAAGTAGTATCAAAGGAATATTTCCTTGTGGTGAAGGTGCTGGATACGCTGGTGGAATTACTTCATCTGGGATGGATGGTATATATCAGGCAGAAAATATAGCAAAGATTTATAAAGTGTAAGATGATAAAAAATTTATAGCACTTCTGAAAGGAAATATGTTGGTGAAGTATATAGAAAATTATAATTATGAAGTTATAAAATTACTAAAAAAGTAACAAAATATATCTTGCTACTTTTTTGTTTAATAAAATTATATAAGAGTCTGTAAATAAAACTGTGTAAATAGGATCTCTCCATGATAAAATAGAAGAA
>CAJTKB010000037.1 GCA_910576925.1 uncultured Bacilli bacterium
TGTGTTTATCTTTAAATGAAGAAGATGTTTTGAAAGCAGATAGTTTTTTTTCAAATAGAGGAAGTAGGGCAGTTTTATTCTGTCGTTTTGTACCTATTGTTAGGAGTTTGATATCAATTCCTGCTGGTATGAGTTCTATGCCTATTATTAAATTTACTATTTATACTACTTTAGGTACTATTATTTGGAATATTGTTTTAGTTGGTATAGGAAGTATTGTTGGAAATAATTGGACTAGTGTTGTTAGTTTTTTTGGTAAATATTCTTTTATTGTTAAGTTATTGTTAGTTATTATTATCTGTTATTTTATATTTAAATTATTTTATCGAAAAAAGGTAAATGAATAAATTTTTAGATCTTGTTCATACTAATATTGGTGAATATATATGAATAATAAATCTATTTGGGAAGAGGAAAAACGTAAATATGATTTTTCTTCAAAAAAAATAGAAAGAGATGTTGATATTTTAATTATTGGTGGAGGAATAACAGGTTGTACTTTAGCTTATTTTTTAAAGGATTATAATGGAAGTGTTGCTTTAATAGATAAAGGAAGATTTGGTTCTTTAATAACTGCTAATACTACAGCAAAAATTTCTTATATGCAGGGTATTATATATCAGACTTTAGAAAAATTATTTAATAAAGATATAGCTAGATTTTATTATGATTCACAGATTGAGGCAATTTCTCTTATAAAAGAGATAATTAGTACTAATAATATTGATTGTAATTTAGAAGAAAATAGATCTATTATTTTTGCTCTTGATAAAAAAAATGTATATAAGATTGAAAAGGAAAAAAGGATATTAGAAGACTTTGGAAATGATATCAAATTTGTTGATAGTAAAGATATAGCGTTAGGTATAGAAGGAAAAGGTAATTATGTATTTCATCCTATTAAATATATAAATGGTATTATTGATATTATAAAAGAAAAGGTTTTATTATATGAAAATGTTTTTGCTAAAAATATATCTTTTAGAGATGGAAAATATAATGTTTTGACAGATAAAGGTATTATTAGGGCTAAAAAGGTTGTTGTTTCTACCCATTATCCATTTTTTTTATTTCCAATATTTATTCCTTTGAAGACATATATCAAAAGAGAATATGTATGTGCTGGAGAGGTCGGAAAAAAACGCGATATAAGTGCTGTTAATATAGATGATGAGCTTTTTTCTATCAGATATTATAATAATTATTTGATTTATGTATCTAATAAAAATCGATTAACAGGAAATACCAATTATTCTGAACTATTTCAAAAAAGTAAGGATAATTTCAAGACGTTATTTGGAGTTGATCCTTCATATACATTTATAAATCAAGATGTAATGAGTAATGATTCCTTGCCTTTTATTGGAAAAATTAGGAATGATATGTATATAGCAACAGGATATAATGCTTGGGGTATGACTAATGGGGTTATTGCTAGCAAAGTTATATATGATTTAATAACTACTGGAAAAAGTGATTATAGTAATTTATTTAATCCTAATAGAAATAATTTTGGCTTGTTTTTTATGTCCTTTCTTGGTACATTTCATTATGCTAAAGCTTATGTTCAATCGTTATGGAAAAAAAATATTCCTCAATATATAAAGATAGATAATATGTTATATGGTGTTTATGTGGATGATGATGATAAAAAGCATATAGTAAAACTAATTTGTCCACATATGAAGTGTAGTTTAGTGTTTAATGCTGCTGATAAAACTTGGGATTGTCCTTGTCATGGTTCAAGATTTGATTTAGATGGTAATATATTAGAAGGACCAGCAGTTAAGAATATATCTAAAAATTGAAAAACTCAGTTCATCATTTTATTGTGAGTTGAGTTTTTTATGTTGAGTTAAGTATTTGAATTTTGAAATTTTGTAGTATATTTTTAAGATAATTTATCACAATAATTGTGAGGAGGAAAAGTAATGGATGAAAAATTAGAACTTGTAGTACATATTCATAAAGATGCTTCAATGGGAGCTTATACAACTAAAACTTTAATGGATGATCTTAAAGATAAAGATAATAAAATTAAAAGTTATGTAGAGGAGATTCATAAAAAATATCAAGAATTTGCAGATAAGGCTAAAAATATACTTCTTGATAATGATATAAATCCAGAGGAAGAGGGCCTTGTTAGTAAAATGATGTCTTCTATGGGAATAAAAAAAGAAGTTAAAGCCGACAATAGTGATTCGGCAATTAGTGATATGCTTATTCAAGGAATATCTATGGGGGTAATTGAGATGGAGAAAAAGATAAAAGCTTATTCTGATAATTGTGAAAAAGAATATGTTAATCTTGCAAAAGATTTTCTTAAATTTCAACAGAAAGCGATAAATGAATTAAAAAAATATTTATAATAAAAGGAGAACAATTTATGGAAGAAAATTATCAACAAGTTCCTAATATTTTAACAGGAAAAGATTTAGATTATTTGAGTGATATGTTTAATTGGAATTATGGAGCATATAAGAGTACTTATAATGCTATTAATAGTGTAGAAGATGATGAACTAAAAAGTATGTTAGAGAAAGCTAGTAATATTTTTCATAATAATTTGAGTAGTATTTTAAAAATATTAGATAATGGAGGTAGCGATGAATAATCAAGATAACCAAATCAAAAATCCTAAAGTAGAAGTGCCAACTGGTACAAATTTAAATGATAAAGATTATATGAATTGTCTACTTAGTAGCTTGAAAGAGATGGTCAAAAATTATGCTATAAGTTTAACTGAGGCTAGTAATGAGGCATTATATGAAGAATATTTAAGAATGTTTAATGAATATTCAAGTTTACAAAGAGAAGTGTTTGAACTTATGTTTAGAAAAGGTTGGTATGTTCTTGAAAAGGCTGAGAATAATAAGATAGATAGTAAATATCAATGTTTAAATCAGGAATTTACTGATCTTAATGGATAGGTTTGTAACTGCAACTATTATGGTTGTAGTTTTTTTATTAATATATTTAGCCCTTTTCTTTAAAAATTTTTTTTTGATGTTGTGTTATTTTTTGTTAAATGTTATGATTAAATAGCATAATGTAATTATATATTTACTCAATTAAAAAGGAGATGGTAGTTATGTCAATTACTATGACTGATGTAGTTTCAATAGTTAAAAAGATTATTGATATATCTATAGTTTGGTTAGTAATTTATGTGGTACTAAAAAATATTAGAAATAATGTAAAACTTTCTTTAATATTTAAGGGTGTTGCAATTGTTATTTTTTTGAAGGTTATTAGTGATATTTTTGGTTTTACCACTATTGGTGTTTTACTTGAATATATTATTATGTATGGACCTCTTGCTTTGATTGTTATTTTTCAACCAGAGATTAGAAATATATTAGAACAACTTGGCAGAAATCAATTACTTGGAAGACATAAGGTTTTAACTGTTGATGAAAGAGAGAGAATGGTTTATCAAATTGTTAATGCTATGGATTATCTTAGAAAACAAAGAATAGGTGCATTAATTGTAATTGAGAGAGATATTAGTTTAGGTAATTATATAGATAAAGCAAAGAAACTTTATGCTGATTTGTCAAGTGATTTATTAATATCAATATTTTTCCCTAATAATCCATTACATGATGGTGGTGTGATATTACAAGGTGATAGAATAACAGTAGCAGGTGCTGTTTTTCCTACTAGTAGTAATTCTAAGCTTAGTAATAAACGTTTAGGAACAAGACATAGAGCAGCGGTTGGTATCAGTGAAGAGACTGACTGTATTAGTTTAATTGTTTCAGAAGAGACAGGAAAGGTATCTATTGCAGTTAAAGGTGAATTGTTTTATAATCTAACAATGGATGATATTAGAATGATGCTTATTGACGAATTAAGACCTAAACAAGATGATTTAGAATTAGATAGTGAAGATGAAGTAGTAGAAAATGAGGAAGATATTTATGAAGAAGATAATTAGAGGTATTGGTTTATTTTTTGATAAATGGTTAATTACTCCTATTACTAAGTTAATACTTATTATTTTAGCTTTTTTTCGAGATAGTACTAAAAATTTAGACAAATTGTTTAGTAAAAAGTCTACTTTAGTTGTTGTATCACTAATACTTGCTTTTGGAGTTTTCTTAATAATTGATAGTGAGTCTAATATTATGATAGATCAGTATGCTGAGATTTTATATGATCAAGAAGTAAAAGCTACTTATAATGAGGAACTTTATGTAGTTGAAGGTTTACCAAAAAAAGTTGATGTTACATTAATTGGTCAAAAAAGACATATATTTTTGGCTAAGCAATCACCTTCAAAAGGTGTTACTGTTGATTTGACTGGTTTAAGACCAGGAAATCATAAGGTTACGTTGAAATATTCGCAGAGAATTAAATCTCTTGATTATAAACTTGATCCAGGACAGGTTACAGTTACAATATATGAAAAAGTATCTGAAAATCGCAGTTTGACAGTTGATGTTCTTCACAAGGATGAACTTGATTCCAAACTATACATAAAGAATATTACTCTTGATAGAGATGATGTTATTATAAAAGGACCAGAATATAAACTTAAAAAAGTTGCAACAGTTAAGGCACTTGTTGATGTTAATGAGATTAGTAAACCTAGTGAGGGAACTATTTCACTTAAAAATGTACCTCTTGTTGCTTATGATAATGATGGAAAAGTTGTTGATGTAGAAATTGTACCTGATAGTGTTAATGCTACTATAACTATTACTTCTCCTAAGAAAACAGTTGGATTAAAATTAGTACCTAAGGGTGAGCTTGCCTTTGGTAAGAGTATTTCTTCTTTAACATCTGATGTGACAGAAGTTACAATTTATGGTGATGAAGATGCCATTAAAGATATTAATTCAATAGAAGTACCAATTGATGTTAAAAGCTTATCAACTAATAAAACATATAATGTTACCTTGGAAAAACCTACAGGTGTTACTGAGCTTAGCGTTAAGAATATAACTGTTAAGGTAAATGTGGATAACTCTGTAACTAAAGAATTTACTGGAGTTACAATAGTTATTGAGAACTTAGATAGTAAATATAAGGCTCAGGCTTTAAGTGAAGCAGATAGTAAAGTTAATGTAGTGGTTAGTGGAAGTAGTTCTAATATAGAAAACATTTCAGCTAATAATATTAAAGCTTATATTGACCTTAAAAATTATGGAGTAGGAGAATATGAGGTAGAAGTTCAAGTTAAGGGTGATGACTTAAAATTATCTTATACTTCTAAGACTAAAAAAGTTAAAGTTAAAATATCTTGATAATTAAAAATACTGGGATTTAAATTCTCAGTATTTTTAATTTATAAACTAAAAATTAAACTACCTTTTTGGTAGTTTAATCATGATGATCAATTAGATATGCTATTGATATTAATCCGCATACTCCAATTATAATATAGACTATTCTGGCTATAATATTAGTAGCATCTCCAAATATAGTAGCAACTAAATCCATTTCAAAAGCTCCTACTAATAACCAGTTTAGAGCACCTATTATTACTAATACTAAAGCAATTTTCTTTAATATTTCCATTTTTAACCTTCCTTTCTCTATAAATAATATTTCCAAAAACTTTTATTTTATACGTAATAATAAAAAAAAAACGACATATAATTTAAATGAATATGAGAGGTGAAAAGATGAAAAAAATAATGTTAATTGTTATACCAATTTTATTTTTAGTTACAGGTTGCGGATCTTATAGTGAAAAAGATGTTGTTAATGATTTAGATAAGAAGATTAGTAGTAATAAATCATATTATTTAGAAGGTGTTTTAGAAATAGTAAATGATGAGAATATTTACAATTACAATGTTGAAGTTTCATATAAGAAAGATGATAATTATAAAGTTAGTTTAGTTAATACTTCTAATAATCATGAACAAATAATTTTAAAAAATAGTGAAGGAGTTTATGTAGTAACTCCAGCTTTAAATAAAAGTTTTAAATTTCAAAGTGATTGGCCATATAGTAATTCACAAATATACTTACTTCAATCAATTTTAAATGATATTAAAAATGATGATAAGCGTAAATTTAGTAAAGAAGATAATCACTATATTTTTAAAACTGAAGTTAATTATCCTAATAATAGAAAACTTGTTAGCCAAGAAGTTACTTTAGATAAAAAGCTAAAACCTAAAAATATTAAAGTGTATGATGATAATAACATTAGTTTAATGACTATGAAATTTACTAAGATTGATTATAGTCCTACTTTTAAGAAAGATTATTTTAGTCTAGATAATTGTGTAAAAAGTAGTAAAGTTATTGATGATAGTAAAAGTGTTAGTCTGCTAGAAGATAGTATTTATCCACTTAGTTTACCTAGTGGTACTAAATTAGTTAGTGAAGAAAAGATAAAAAAGGATGTAGGAGAGAGAGTTATTATGACATTTGATGGTGAGAAACCATTCTTATTAGTAGAAGAGACTGCCAGTAGAAATGATGAAATGACAATAATTCCTACTAATGGAGAACCTTATATGTTACAAGATAGTTATGGAGTACTTGCTAATAATTCACTTAATTGGTCTAGTGGTGGAGTTGAATATTATTTAGTAAGTGATGTATTAAATCAAGATGAATTAGTTGATGTTGCTCAATCTATTAATGTTATACCTACTATGGGGAAATAGCTTTACAATTTATTTATTAATGTGTTATAATTTTATTGGTGATGCATATTATGTCAAAGCAGAAAAAAGGTAAAAAGAAAAAGGTAAATAATAATAGAAATAAAAAAATTGAAAAGACTAGTTTAGATACTAATTATAAGAGTTCTATTATTGTAATTGTAGTTATATTAGCAGTACTTGCCTTATTTTATTTATTAACTATCGTTATTTTGAATAAAAAAGAATTTATTGTTAATAATAATGCTAGTATTCAGTATTCTAAAATATTAGCTGGAGAGAGTTTTAGCCAGGAAGATAGAGATTATCTAGTGTTCTACTTTGATATGAGTAAGAATCCTGAGTATGCTGACTTAGTTAGTAAATATAGAGAAAAAGAAAAAAAGCTACCTATATATACTGTTAACTTGGCTGAGGGACTTAATAAGAGTTTTGTTTCTGATTCTGATAATATTTTAGTTACTAAGCCTGAAAATCTAAGAATAAAAGATTCTCTTATAATTCGTTTTAAAGATAATGAAGTAAGCGATTATACGACTTCATCATTCGAAGAATTTTTGAATAATAATGTAGAGTAATCTCTACTTTTATGCCTCAATAGCTCAGTTGGTTAGAGCACTTGACTGTTAATCAAGGGGTCCTAGGTTCAAGTCCTAGTTGAGGCGCCAGTTTGATTCTTAATCGCATTTTTTGCGATTTTTATATTATAGAGGAGAAGAGTATTTGTGGAGAATAGTAAGAGTAAAAAAGTAAAAAAAGAAACCGCTAACAAAAAATCAAAAAAAGGGAAGAAAAAGAAGGAACAACTAACCTTTACTTTGACAGAAGTAGTTATAATTATTTTAATTGCAATACTTTTTGGTGGTGTAATAGGTAGTTTAATTACAGTTAGTAAAAATCTAACAGATGATGATAATTTAAATGAATTTGTAGAAACTTATAGAAATGTAGTACAAGAGTATTATAAAAAAGTTGATAAAAGTAAACTTATTGATTCTGCTATTAAAGGAATGGTTAATTATTTAGGAGATCCCTATTCTACATATATGGACGAAGATGATACTGAAAGCTTCAATCAAACAGTTGATGGTAAGTATGAGGGAATAGGTGTTAGTGTATCAATTGTTGATAAAAAAGCTACTGTAGTATCTATTTTTGAAAATTCTCCAGCATCAAAGGCAGGCATCAAGGTTGGCGATATTATTATCAATGTTAATGGAAAATCAACAGTTGATAAGAGCCTTGATGAGGTTGTTGCGATGATAAAGAAAAGTAAAGACAAGATTAATTTAATTATAATTAGAGATGGAAAAGAGAAAAAGTTTAAACTTGAACTTTCAAGTGTTGTAATACCTTCTGTTTCTTCAGAAATTATTACTAAAAATGATAAAAATGTTGGACTTATTTCAATTAGTGTTTTTGCAAGTAATACTTATTCACAATTTAATAAGGAATTAAAAAATCTTGAGAAGAAAAAAATAGATTCTTTGATAATTGATGTTAGAGATAATCCAGGAGGTCATCTTGATCAAGTTGGTGATATTATATCTTTATTCTTAGATAAAAGTAAGGTTATGTATCAAATTAAGTCAGGTAATAAAACAAAAAAGGTTTATGCTAAAGGGGATAATAAACGTGAATATCCTATTAGTGTATTAATTAATGGTAATAGTGCCTCAGCCTCAGAAATACTCGCTGGTGCACTACAACAATCATATAAAGCAACTGTAGTTGGTATAAAATCTTATGGAAAAGGAACTGTTCAAAAAGAGTATTCATTAAAAAGTGGTTCTAGCATTAAATATACTACAGAAACCTGGCTTACTCCTAATGGTAAAAGTATAAATAAAAAGGGTATAGTTCCAGATAAAGTTGTTGAACTTGATGATAAATATAGAGAGACTTTTGAAAAAGAAGATGATAATCAATTACAAGAAGCTCTTGATATAGTTACTAAGGATAAATAAATTAAAAAGACAGATTTTTTGAACTGTCTTTTTTATATTACTTTAGTTAATAAGCATACAATCTACTATTAGCTGTTTATCTTTATTTTGACTACAAGTTGATAATACTAGTTCCTTTTGATAGTTATGTTTTAATTCTAGGTAGCCATTTTTTTCTGTTTCATATATATTAATAACTTGATATAAATATTTTTTCTTATTATAATTTATGGTTACTAAATCATTTATTTTTAATTTGTCTAAGTTTTTAAAATAAGCGATATCTCCTTGGCCTGAATGGGCAATAAGAAAAATTATACTTTTGTTATTATCAGGCATTATTGATTCTTTTAAAATTGTGATATTTTTTTCGATATTATTATTTTTACTGTCTATCTGGTATATTGGTTTATCATATAAGGATATTTTATTGATAGTAATAGTTGCTAGTAATTCTTTATAATCATCTTCTATATTTTGAAGAAGTCCTTTTGAATAATTTATATTTTCGGATATTATTAAATTATTTTTTAAATCATTATTTTGTATTTTTTGTGTTCCTAAGCTTATAAAAGTGTTGCAAAAAAACATAAATATTAATTTAACTAATATGATATTTAACATATTTTTTTATAATAAATATAGAAGATATTAATAGTGGAATTAGTAATAATAAGCTATTACTTTCTTTTATTCCTGTATTAGGTATTTTTAATTTATAATCATATAATTTATAATGATAATCATTTTTCGTATTATCATTAACTTCTATTTCGAAGTCATCTACTTTACTGTATCCTGTTGTTGTATTTCTTTGTTTAATTAAGTATTTTCCGTAGGGTAAAGTAATTTTAGCATTTCCATTATTATCTGTTGTAATTGTGTTTATTAATTCATTTTTACTATTGAAAATATCAAAGCTTATATTTATTTCATTAGTGGTATTTCCTTCTTCTCCATATTCTTTGTGAATTGTTATTTCTTTTTCTATTACTTTATTTTTCAAATTTATATTTAATTCAGTTGTATTTTCATCGATTGTGAAGACTACCTTTTCCTTATTTAATGTATATCCATCTCCAGGAATTATTTCTTGTAGATAATAAGAACCATATGATAAGTTTTCAACAGTTGCTGTTGAATTTTCATCAAAAGTTATTTCTTTAACTAAATTATTGTTGTTATCATATAAGCCATAAACTGCCTTATTTAAAATAGCATCACCGCTTGGTTTAATACTATTTGTATCACTATCTAATTTTGTTATCAATATTTTGTTAGCTGTACCTTTTATTAGCATATTGATTTTTTTAAAGTTAATCTGGCCTCTTGTCATTATATTTTGGCTTAGCCTATTATAATAAAACATTGTAGATTCATTTTCACCTAAAATTTCTCTTTTTAATGAAATTTTTGTTTCTCCTTCTTCTATATTTTCAATTATTAATTTATTATTTTCAATTCTTATTTTTCCTCCTTTGTTATCTGTTAATGTATAATTATTTAATACATTATTGCTATCTGTTAAAACTATTGTGCTTCCAACAGTCGCTTTCGGTGTAGTATCTATATTTGGCAAGGTGTCGAAATTGTTTGCTAAGTTATTTATTTCATTCATTTCATTTAGATAACTATTTATTTTTGAACCATTTAGAGTATTCGTAAAATAAAAATCATTTGCTGGTTCAACTAACTGCCATAACATAAGTTGGGTAATAGCATACCATTTAGGGTCTGTGTGATTATTATAACCATAACCAAAATGAGCAATTAGGCTCATTCTATGCCAAGTATTATTATCAATAGTTGTCGCATAATTATTATTTGACTCATAATTTGCTGTTGTATCAAAAGTTGCGAATGGCTCAATGCAATAAGCAGCTTTACTATCTGACGTTCTTCTAAAAAATCTAGCTTTTTGGTACTTTGATGAATTGCCGTTTATACTTTTGGTGTATATTCCATCTATATATTCTGCTTCATAGAATGTTTCAGCTTTAACAGTTTGAGTAATTCCAAGTAGTAGAATAGTCAATAAGAAAATAATCATTTTTTTCATAAATTCCTCCTTTGTTTATAAATTTTCTTTGACGGGCTTTATATTAGAGTAGAAATAAGTAATTTGCAAATTATCAATTTTATATTTTAGTGTTAAAATACTTGTATATGTTATATAATTAATTTAAGAAATTTTATAAATATACAATATTAGATATTGGAAAATGAAAAATTGAGGTGATTTAAAATGACTGATATAGATATAGCTAGAAAGGTTTTGATGGATGATATTGTATCTGTTTCAAAAAGAATAGGAATAGATGAAGATAATCTTATTTTATATGGAAAATACAAAGCTAAAATAGATGATGATTCAACTTTTAGAAAAGATGATAGTAAGTTAATTTTAGTAACTTCTATTAATCCTACTATTTATGGTGAAGGAAAAACAACAGTTAGTATAGGTCTAGCTGATGGACTAAAAAAACTAGGAAAAAACTCTATGTTAGCACTTAGGGAACCTTCTATGGGACCTGTATTTGGAGTTAAAGGAGGTGCAACAGGTGGTGGATATAGCCAAGTTGTACCAATGGAAGATATTAATCTTTCCTTTACAGGTGACTTTGCTGCAATAGAAAGTGCTAATAATTTACTTTGTGCAAGTATTGATAATCATATAATTAATGGAAACTCTTTGGGCTTTAATAGGATTACTTTTAATAGATGTTTAGATGTTAATGATAAAAGTCTTAGAGAAGTTACTACTGTTGTTAGTAAGACTAATTTTGATATTACAGCAGCGAGTGAAATTATGGCTCTTCTTTGCCTTAGTAAGAATATAGAAGATTTAAAAGATAGACTTGGTAATATTATAGTTGGTTATAATATTAATAATGAGGAAATTTTTGCAAGAGACTTACATATAGAGGGTGCGCTAACAGTATTATTAAAAGATGCTTTAAAACCAAATTTAGTACAAACTTTAGAACATACTCCTGCAATTATTCATGGCGGTCCTTTTGCTAATATTGCTCATGGTTGTAATTCTATTATGGCTACTAATACAGCACTACATTATGCTGATTATGTTGTGACTGAGGCTGGATTTGGATCTGATTTGGGAGCAGAGAAATTCTTCGATATAAAATGTAGAACTGCTAATTTAAAACCAGATTGTGTTGTTATTGTAGTAACAGTTAAAGCTCTTAAGCATAATGCTGGTGTAGTAAGAGAAAAAATTTCCACAGAAAATGTGGAAAAAGTTGAAGAAGGATTAGAAAATCTAAAAATACATATAGAAAATATGTTTAAATATAATTCTAATGTAGTAGTTACACTTAATAGGTATGATACTGATAGTGATGAAGAAATATTAGTTGTTAAAAAATTCTGTGAACAAGTTGGAGTTCCATTTGAAGAATGTAGTGCTTATATTAATGGTAGCGAAGGTGCTGTCAAGTTGGGTCAACTTGTACTTCAAGTTATGGAAAATGATAATAATTTTAATTTGTTATATGAAGATAATGATACTATATTTAATAAAATAGAGAAAATTAGCAAAGAAATATATCGTTCTAGTGAAGTTGTTTATACTGATGAAGCAAGAACTATAATTAATGAATTACAAGAAAAGGGATATGGTAGACTTCCTATATGTATTGCAAAAACCCAATATTCTATATCTGATGATAGTAAAGCTCTTCTTGCTCCAATAGGAAATGTACTTCATGTAAAAGATGTTAAAATTTATAATGGAGCAGGTTTTATTACAGTCATTACTGGAAATATTATGACTATGCCTGGTCTTTCTAAAACTCCTAATTATGAAAGAATTGATTATGTTAATGGAAAAGTTATTGGTCTTTCTTAAGGATATCAAGTTTTAACTTATAATGATTTATATAAAATCTTTTATATAGATCATTTTTTATTATGGAAAACATTAGTTTTTCATTTAAAACCACCTGCTATGCAGGTGAGAAATCTAAAGAGCGAAAGCGTTCAGTAAAAGTGTATGATATATTATAGTCAGTTACAAGAGAGATTTGGTATTTAAATACTAACTAAGTATATTATCATATTCCTTCTTTTGATTTCTCTCTAATTTTTATATAATATACTTTGATAACTGTGGATTGTTATAAAATCTGTAGCTTTGACTACTTTTAGGAGACTATGATCATAGTATTATTTTTATTAGTCAGTAATAAGGCTATTTGGTTGTATTTATTTTTATCTTGAATATAATTTTTTCATATATTAACTACTAAGAATTGTTTTACATGTAACTATAAATAGCAAAAGTAAGTGTCCGATTAAGGGTAAAAAAAGGCACATAGATTTACCTATGATACAATGTAAGTGCAAACTAAACATTGGAGGTAAATGATATGTGTCTTTTGGATTTAGGTCAAGTTTTTAGACACGAAATTTCGAACGATCTTAAATATATTTA
>CAJTKB010000038.1 GCA_910576925.1 uncultured Bacilli bacterium
TTGAGACATTTTCAAATACTAACACTTAAGACATTATCATAAATTAATCATATATTTTTGATAGTTTCTAAAGAATATTTTTGAAATACTTTTAATCCAAGAATATAATTGTTTTCATTTAATAACTGATAATATCCAGGAAATAGCATGTCAGTTAAATTAGAAAAATTTACCTTTTGTTGTACTTTGATACTATTAAAAGAAAAATATTGTCTTGATAAAAATCTTAAATCTTTATATTTACTATCTTCTATAATAGGCATCTTTAACTGTACCAGTTATCACAAACATATTCAGCTAATTTCAATGCATCCTTTTTATCAGTCTTTGCTTTTCTAAGCCCTCGATCTAAATATTTTTTAATTCTAAAAGCATTTTCAGCAATTACACAATAACCCTTATCAATTAAATAAGATAACACTGGTAAGTGATAAGTTCCTGTTTCTTCCATAATAATTTTCAAATCTTCTTTTTCATATTGATTTAATAATGAATTTAAATCATCTAAATCATTTTGATTATGATTGATTTCAAAAGGCTCTTTAATTACTTCTCCTTCAACGCTTAAAATAGCTATTGTACTTTTACCTTTTGATACATCAATTCCAACTCCATACTTCATAACTTCCTCCTTCTAAAAATAATAGTGATTGAATCTAACTCTTCTACAAATCTTCATTTTGGTTCTTTATACGAGTAATAAACTCAACTTGCTTAATCGAATATGTAATGCAGAGGGTAGTTAACACTTTGTCGCACGAGTATGAAAACTCCAATAGTAATACGTTAACCAATCCTCTTACATCATAGTAAAAAAGCCTGTAATTATCAACCAAATACATGATATAATAATTACAGGTTTATAATACCAAATAGTGATTTATATAGGAGTATGAAATGAGTAGAATATTGAAAAACAAAGAATTAGAAAATACAAGACTTGCAACTAATTATGGTGGTTGGATGTATTGTACTAAATGTGATAAAAATATAGGCTATTTATGTTATGTCACATATGATAAATTAAAATTAAATTACGAATGTAATTGCGGAAGTAAAGGAAGTGCAATTATAGATTTTGAGGATAGTAGGATAGGATGTAATTGTGATAAGGAATTAATAACAATAAAAAATAGATATTGCTGTCCTGATGATGAGTCTCCACTTATAACAATAATAGATAAGAATGTAAAGAAATATGAATTTGAAATTACCTGTAAGAATTGTGGGAACAGTTATATAAAAAAATCAGAAAACTAAGATATATAAAGTCTTATTTTTTTTGTAATACAAATACGAAAATCATAGTTTTTTCAAAAAAATACAAATAAATCAAATTTTTATGATATACTTTAACTATATAAAATATATGGTAGGTGAAAAGTATGTCAAATAAGAAAAAAAGTAGAAAGTTTTTATACTTAATAAGTGCTTGGTGTCTATTTGCTTTAGTAGGTTATTCAGCCTTATATTTATTTAATGATAGTTATGCTATTGATACAAATTATAATAGTATTCCAACTAATACTTTTACATCTAATTATTATGGAAATTCAAAAACTAATTTAATTGCAAATAGTCTTAGTGGGAATAATAGCTTTTCTAGTAGCATTGATAATTTTGAAGTAGCTACTAATTATAAAACGAGCGATAATATAACACCAATATATAGTCTGATGAAAAATTTGACATTCTCAACCATGAATGAAAAGTTTGAACTTATTGCTAATAATCCGACAGCAGTAACAGATAAAGGAATTTTATATATTCTAAGTCATGGATATAATCTGATAAATAAAGTAAATAATATATTCTCATCAAAAGAGTATGGTAATATTACAAATGATACAAATAAAGAATATATTACTCAAATAGCACTATGGCTATATTTGTTCGAACACAAAGATAGATTTACTTCAAATTATTGTATAGATACAGGATATGGTTATACAACATGTGACTTTCTTTCAAAATCAGGCACAGCTATTTCTGTTATGAATATAAATGATGTTAGAGGTGTAATAGATGCAGCTGCTAGTGTAAGCGGTTATGAATATCTAAATTATATTATTTTGTTAGTTGATTATGCTAATAAATATAATTCTACAACACAATCTTCAATGCAAGGAACAGATTTTTCTTCAATTAAATATACTATTTCAGCTGATCAAAAATCATTAGTAACTAGTACTATAACTCCAAAGGCTAGTGGAAATATTGAAAACTATATGTATTATTCAGTTCAAATTAATGATCCTAATAATTATGGAGCATATTTAGTTGATAATAATGATCAAAAGATAACAAATTTAATTAATCTAACAAGTTCATTCAAATTATATTTACCATTAAAAGATGACATATCGAGTATGGATTTATCATCTGTTAGTGTTGATATTACAGGTTTCTTTATAAAAGAAGAAGGTTACACATATAAAGTTACAAATTCACCAGACGGTTTAATAAATGATAAGAAGAAACAAAAATTTGCTGATATATTATTTGGTTATGTTCCAACAGAAACAGCAAAGATAAAATTCTCCTTAAAAAATATCACAAAGATAAGTAAAGTAGACGCTGCTAACTCAGAAGAACTTCCAGGTGCAAAAATTGAAATCATAAATAAAGAAAATAACTCTCAAGTAGAATCTTGGATATCTACTAATACTCCAAGATACTTGTTCTTACAAAATGGAGACTATAAATTATGCGAAACAACAGCACCAGAAGGATATCAACTTAGTACTGAATGTATTGATTTTACAGTAGATGGCAAGAAAGTTACCTCTGTTACTATGAAAAATTATAAAAACACCAATGTACCAAATACTTTTATAGGGAATAATAAAATTATATACTTACTTGGTAGTATTATAATAATTACAGGATTATCACTAATTTATATAATTGCTTTTAGAAAAAGGTATAATAAGTAAAATAAAAACTATTATTTATTTGTTATTTAAACATTAAATAATAGCTTTTTTATTAAATAAACTATAATATATGCTATAATTTAAATATTGATAATAATCTTAAAAATTTATGAGGTAGAAGTAATGAGAGAAACAATAAATAATTTAAAAAGAGTATATAAATATGGAAAAAAATATAAGAAAAATTTAATAATGTTTACCTTAATGTCTATTACATTTATAATTATAAATATTATAATGCCTATAATTGGAGCTAAACAAATAGTTTATTTATCCAGTTCTTTATACGAAGAATTATTATATGCCACATTATTGATTTTAGGAATTGAATTTATATCAGCTATTAATCATTGGATATTAAAAAGAAATACCCAAGAATTTTTTAGAGGTACAACTAAAGATATTCAATTAGATGTAGTAGAGGAAATATTAAAAATTAAACAGAGTGATATTGATAAAAAGTCAAGTGGTGTATTTATTCAAAGAATTGGAAATGATACTGATGAAATGTCCAAAGTTTTTACTCGTGGAATGAGCTATTTAACTAATATATTAACTGATATTGGTATTTTTATTGCTATATTTATTATAAATAAAATAATGTTTCTCTTTTATTTACTTTGTGCTTTAATTCTTACTATTCTCAAACTGAACAAAGCAAGAATGGTTAAAGAAAAGGAGAAAAAATATAGAGAACAAAGAGAAAAGACTAGCGGACTAGTTGGCGAATTAGTAAGAGGAGTAAGAGATATAAAGATGCTTAATGCTAAAAACTCCTTTACAGATGAGATTGAAAACAATATTGATGATTTAACAAGAAGCCAATTTGATATGCGTAACACTGATATGAACTACAGTTTTATAATTAAAATAGTAACTTCCCTAATTCAGTTTTTACTTATTGTATTATTAATATATTTATTATCTAATTCTAAAATTACAATAGCAACGGCAATTGTTCTTTATAACTATAAATCAAGAGTACTAACAAATTTAATGAATCAAGTAGAAAATCTACTAACTGAAATAACAGGCTTTAATTTATCATCAAGTAGAGTTTTTTCAATACTGGATAGTGAAGAGTTTGAAAAGGAAAGTTTTGGTACTAAACATATTGATGAAATAAAAGGTAATTTTGAATTTAGAGGAGTACATTTTTCTTATGGAGAAACAAAAGTTTTACAAGATCTAAGTTTCAAAGTAAAAGAAAATGAAACTGTTGCTTTTGTAGGTAAAAGTGGAGCTGGTAAATCAACTATCTTTTCATTACTATGCAAACTATATGATATAGAAAAAGGTAAGATACTACTAGATGGTAAAGATATAAAAGATCTAGATGAGTATTCAATACGTAATAATATTACAATTATTTCTCAAAATCCCTATATTTTTAATATGTCAATAAAAGATAACCTGCGATTAGTTAAAGAAAATTTAACAGATGAAGAAATGATTAAAGCTTGCAAACTAGCTTGTCTCACAGATTTTATTGGAGAGTTACCAGATGGATACGATACCATTGTAGGAGAAGGAGGAGTAACTTTATCAGGTGGACAAAGACAACGACTTGCAATAGCTAGAGCCTTTGTTCAAGATACTAAAATAATTCTCTTTGATGAAGCAACTTCAGCTCTTGATAATGAAACACAATATTCGATTCAAAAAGCAATAGGTAATATGAAGGATAAATATACAATACTAATAATTGCTCATAGACTATCTACCATAGTAGGCGCTGATAGAATAATGATAGTTAACGAAGGAAAAATTGTAGCAGAAGGAACTCATCAAGAATTACTAAAAAATAATAACACTTACAAAAAATTATATGAAAGCGAAATAATTAGCAATAGCTAGTAATATGTAGTACTACCATTACTTCTATTGGTATACGCCTAGAAAATGATGAACTGCTAGTATATGCTCCTTATGGACTAAATGATATATTTAGTATGATAATTCGCTCAGTAAAAAAAGATTTTCTAAAGGAAAATTATGAAAAAAGAGCCGAAAAATGGAAAGCTAAATGGAACAAACTAGAAATAATTCCTTGGGATTTATAATTATAGATTAACTTAATTTAACTTAATCTATTTTTCTTTTTCTAAATTTCTCTTTTTACTCATAAACTTATAGTGGTGAAGAATATGTACAAATATCTAAGAGAATATATACAAAATACAGAATTTAAACTAACACTTTTAAAAGGAAGAGTAAACATTACAAATTATGATAAGCTTTTGCAAATAGGAAATAAAGAAATAATACTTACTAGTTATGATAAAAAGCTTATTATAACAGGAGAAAACTTAGCGATTAATAAACTATTAGATGATGAACTCTTAATTACTGGCGAAATTACAAAGATTGAGGTTTTGAATGGATAGATATAAATTAAAAATTACAGGCCATTCACTTAGATATTTTTTAAATAACTTAATAAGAGACAAAATACAATTATATTATATAGAAGATAATAAAGATAATCTTATAATTATTATTGATAAAGAGGATTACCAAAAAATAAAAAAATTAAAGACAACTTGTAAAATAAAAGTTTTAAATAGATTTGGAATAGAAAAGTTAAAATACTTAATATATAAATATCGTTATTTATTGTTATTTTTTATAGTGGGACTTTTTTTAATTATATTTCTATCAAATATTATCTTTGAAGTTGAAGTTGTTCATACCAAAAAAGAAATAAGAGAAATGTTATATAAAGACTTGCAAACATATGGAATTGAAAAGTATAAATTTGTTAAGACATATAATGAAAAAGAAAATATCAAAAAGAAAATATTAAACAAAGAAAAAGACAAACTAGAATGGTTGGAAATAGATAAAATAGGTACAAAATATATTATAAGTGTTGAAGAGAGAAAAAAGAAAACAATTGATAATGATAATACTCCAAGAGATATTGTTGCAAAAAAAGATGCTATGATACTAAAACTTGATGCCGATAATGGAGAAATAATAAAGAAAAAATATGATTATGTTAAAAAAGGAGATATTATAATAAGTGGTACTATAAAAAATAAAGAAGATGAAGTAAGTAAAATAAAAGCATCAGGAAAAGTATTTGGAGAAGTATGGTATAAAGTAAAAGTAGAAATACCAGTAAAATACCACGAGGAAATAGAAACAGGAAGAAAAAAAGAAGTACTAAGTTTTAAATTTTTAGATAGAAATATCTCCTTTGAAACAAAACACTATAAAGAATATAATGAAGAAAACCACTATATCATAAAAAATGAACTCTTTCCTATAGGAATATCCTTAACTACTAAAAAAGAAAAAATTACTACAAATAAAATTTATAATATAAATAATGTTGATAAGAAAGCTAAAGAGCTTGCTAGTGAAAAATTTAATAAAAAAGATATATTATTAGAAAAAGTTTTGAAAAAAGAGCTTATTGATAGTAAAATAATAGTAGAGATGTTTTTAAAAGTAAAAGAAGATATAACAGATTATAGAAAAATAACAGATCTAGAGCTAAAGAAGGAGGAAAAAGATGAGTAGTATTATTAATAGTGTTATAAATTCCACTTGGCCAATGATTATAGTAAGTATAGTAGTTGTAGCAACTCTTAGAATAAGCTACTTGATAAAAAATAATTTACACTTTACCTTTTATAAAGAATTATTTATGCTTATCACTATCATATATATATTAGAACTCTTTCAAATAGTTACTAGTGGAGATGTTGTTAGTTGGTCAACTAATAATTTTATTCCTTTCAAAGAAATATTTAGATATAAAATAGGAAGTAGATTATTTATAAAAAATGTTTTAGGAAATATTCTTTTATTTGTACCATATGGTTTTTTTGTAGGGTTCTATTTAAAAGAGGATAGTCCTAAATTAACAATATTTTTAACCTTAATAGTATCTATAACAATAGAAGTTGTTCAGATGAGTATAGGAAGAGTATTTGATGTTGATGATATCTTACTTAATACATTAGGTGGCTTTTTAGGAGTAGGACTTTACTCTTTTATAAATAAAGTATCTAATAAAATTCCTAATATATTTAAAAGTGAAATATTTTTAAATATTATATCTATTATATTTTTACTTTGTCTTTTGACATTAATATAGAAAAGTATAATAATTAAGTATCTTATGGTATAATTAATAATAAAAGAGAGGAATATATGAATAAAATAGAAATTAATAATTTAACTGATGAAGAAATTAAAGAATTAGAAACAGTAGAGAAAGTACTTTTATATGCTATGAAAAAGGAAAAATTAGAAAATACTTGGTTTGATATTATAATAGTAGATAATACCTATATTCATAACCTTAACAAAACATATAGAGATACTGATAAGGAAACAGATGTTATAACTTTTGCCCTCAATGATGAAACTAGTGTTATAAATGGAAGTAATATTAATATTCTTGGAGATATATACATCTCTCTTGATAAAGCAAAAAGTCAAGCCTTAGAGTATGAACATTCTTTTTTAAGAGAGATAACATTTTTAGCAGTACATGGATTTTATCATCTACTTGGATATGATCATATAGAAAAGAAAGATGAAGAAGTAATGTTTAAAAAGCAAAGAGAGGTGCTAGAAGAATATGGGATTACAAGAGAAAAAATTTCATAGAGATAAAAAAATGGGATTAAGAAGAGTACATAAAAGTATCATTAACTCTATCGCTGGTCTTAGAACTAGTTATTTAGAAGAGCAAAGTCTACTACTTCATACAGTTATGAGTATTATTATATTGTTTTTAGGTATCTATTTTAAAATAAGTAGATATGATTGGCTATTTTCTATAATACTAATGTCTCTTGTATTATGTGCAGAATTATTAAATACAGCGATAGAAGCAAATGTTGATTTAGCAACAAAAAAAATACATCCTCTAGCAAAAGAGGCAAAAGATGTTGGAAGTGCCTCAACTTTTATGATGAGTATTATTGCTCTTGTTGGTGAGTTGATAATATTTTATCCATATATATTAGATTTATTTAAATAGGAGAGAAATATATGAAAGAAGAATTAGAAAAATTACTAGAAAGAAGCAAAAGTCTTTATTTTGATTATCCAGTAGCAGCAATACTTGAATGTAATGATGGAAAAAAGTTTTATGGAGTAAATGTAGAGACTTCTTCTCCAGCAGCAGGAATTTGTGCTGAGAGAAATGCAATATTTAGTGCATTTAGTGGTGGCTATGACAAAAAAGATTTTAAAAGAATTCATTTAATGGCTAGAAGCAATAAAGAAGTTTATCCTTGTTTTATATGTAGACAAGCTCTAACTGACTTTTGCCCTCCAAATATGGAAATTATTACATACTTTGAAAAAGGCGAGAAAACTGTTACAGTAGAAGAGCTAACTCCTTATAGTTTCTCAGCAAATGATTTATAAGGAGTATATGATGAAAGTAGGATTTGTAAGTTTATTAGGACGACCTAATGTAGGTAAATCAACCTTAATGAATAAAATGCTTGGTATAAAGCTTGCTATTACAAGTGATAAAGTAGGAACAACTAGAAATATAATTAATGGTATATATAATGATAGTGATAGTCAAATAATATTTGTAGATACTCCAGGTATTAATAAACCACTAAACAAACTTGATAGTATACTAAATAAAAAAAGTTATTCTAACATTGATTTCGTAGATATTATTTTATTTTTGGTAGATACAAAGTCAGGTATTGGTAGAGGAGATAAGTACATTTTAGATAAACTAGACAATAAAGAAATACCTGTGTTTTTAGTTTTAAATAAAATAGATAAACTAAAACGTGATGAATTACTAAAAATAATAGATGAAGCTAAAGACTTATATCCTTTTCAAGAAATTATTCCAATATCTTCTTTAAAAGGAGACAATTTAGATGAACTAAAAAAGACAATCAAAAAATATTTGCCTGAACAAGAAAAAATATTTACAAATGATGAACTTACTAATGTATCAGAACGTTTTATTGCAAGTGAAATAGTAAGAGAAAAGATACTAGAACTTACCCATAATGAAGTTCCTCATACTGTAACTTGTTATACTGAATATTTTAAAGAAAAAAAAGAAGTTATTGAAATAAATGTTTTAATAGTTGTTGAAAGAGAAAATTTAAAGAAAATAATAATAGGCAAAGATGGTTCACTATTAAAACAAGTAGGGAAAAGAGCAAGATACGACTTGGAAAAATTCTATGGTAAGAAAGTGTATTTAGAAACTTTTGTCAAAACTATAAAAAATTGGAAAGATGAAGAAAAATATTTAATAGAGTTAGGATTAAAAGAAGATGAATAAAAATATTTAAAAATCACCAATATATAAATAGAGGTGATTTTATGAAAGAAATATCTTGGAACTTATTTAAGGAAACAGGAGATATAAAGTATTATTTATTTTATTTATCATTAAAAGGTGAAGAAGATGAGGGCAAAAATTGAATGTGTAGAGGGAATAATCTTAAAAGAAACAAATTATAGTGAATCAAGTAAAATACTAAATGTACTAACAAAAGAATATGGTCTTCTTGGAATATTATCAAGAGGATGCCGTAATATGAAGAGTAAACTTAGAGCATCCAGTAGGAAACTAATTTATGCAAAATTTAATATTTACTATAAAAAGGATGGATTATCTACACTAATAAGTACAGATATAATAAATAGTTATAAAAATATACTAAGTAATTTAGATAAGATAAGTTACGCTACCTATATTATAGACTTAACTTCTCAAGTAATAAAACAAAGTGACAAAAAAGAAATCTTTGATATTTTAAGAAGCAGTTTGGAAAAAATTGAAGAAGGACTTGATGAAGCAGTAATAACATCAATAGTTGAACTTAAATATCTATCATATTTAGGAGTAATGCCTAATATAGATGAATGTAGCCTTTGTGGAGATAAAGAAAACATAATTACTTTAAGTGGTAAAGCAGGTGGACTTATTTGCAAGAATTGCTATAATGATGAGTACATTGTAAAAGAGATTACTATAAAACTAATAAGAATGTTTTACTATGTAGATATTGATAAGCTTACAAAATTACAAGTAAAGAAAGATAATCTTAAAGAAGTTAATAGGTTTTTACAAGAATATTACGAAGAGTATACAGGACTTTACTTAAAAAGTAAAAAAATATTAGAAAAAATTAAAAATTTAGTAGAAAGTTGAGTCTATCTGTGGTAATATTATAAATAGATAAGAAGATAGGTGACAGTTTTTATGAAAGATAAACTTAATTTTGAAAACTTAAAAGAAAGTGATAAAAAACAAGTAAAATCTTTATTACTTGTAATCTGTTTAGTAGGAGTAGTACTTGTTGGAACTAGTTATGCTTGGTTAACTATTACAAAAGCAGGAGAAAAAAGTGTAGGACTTACTGCAGGTACTCTAAATTTGACATATGATGATACTGGAAGTGAAGTTATTACATTAACAGATGTATTACCAGTTAGTGATAGTGAAGGCCTAGTTTCTACCGCTTACACTTTTAAAGTAACAAATACAGGAAATATTAATACTACCTATACTATTTACTTAGATGATGAAGAACTAACTGAAGGTGACACAAGACTGGATGATAAATATGTTAAGTATGCCATAACTAAAAATAGTTCTGAACCAATAAAAGGATTAGTATCATCATTAACAGCATCAACTGATTCTAATAAACCAGGTAGATCTTTAATAACATCAACATTAACACCAAATGGAGTAGATACTTATCAATTAAGAGTATGGCTTGACGAGGATGCCTTTGATAGTGAGGCCACAGAAAAAACATTCAAGAAAGTACTAAGAATAGAAGCTTCTCAATAATTAATTTCTTGCACAAGCAAGTTTTTTTATTTATATCTAGATAATGGTGAATTTATGAATAAATTTATTTTACAAAAAAATATAGAAAAAACGATTAAACAAAAACGATCTAATTTCTTAAATCCTAATGATTGTAAACATATTATGAATGAATTGCAGAAAATAGGATATCACTATAAAGTATTTTACCTATTTGAAAATGCTGAAAAATTAATAATATATAAAGACAAACCTCTTATAAGTCTTTTTGAAATTATATCAGATAGTCCTATTACACACAAAGAGGTACTAGGATCCTTATTTAGTCATAATCTAAGTGAAGATGTATTCGGAGATATAATAATAGGAAATAGAAATTACATTGTAGTATTAAATGAGATAAAGAAATATATACTACTTAATTTTGATAGGATAGGAAAAAATAAAATAAAACTGATAGAAAGAGATATATTTAGTGTTAACAAATATCAACAAAATTTTAAGGAAATAAATATAACATCTAGCTCATTAAGAATTGACAACATAATATCGAAACTCATTGGAATTAGTAGAAATAATAGTTTGGAATTAATTAAAGATGATAAGATATGGTTAAACTATAAAGTTTTACAAAGTAATAATTATCCTATAAAGGAAATGGATATCTTTTCAATTAAAAAAATAGGAAAATTTAAAGTTGAAAGAATAACCTTAAATACCAAAAATGCTAAATATAGAATAACAATAAAAAAGTACAATTGAAAATGATCCTTGCATAAAACATATGTATATGATATATTTAAATTGTAAATAATAATAATGCTAGAGGATGCGATACTAGCAAAATATAAAACCACTGATTTGACGATACGGGAATATCAATGTCTATTCTGTGTTGAATACCCAAACCTTTTTGGGGATCCTAATGATAGACTAGATGTACCCACCTGTGTGTACAGGTTTTATCGTTATGCCAAGACCGCTCCTCTGGCATTTTTTTGCATTTAAATAATTAATATGTTAAAATAGCAAATAGTGGGTGATAATTTATGATAATAATACCAATAATTAATAACAACAAAATAAAACAAGTAAAAATAGAATTATCAAATATTTATAAGATAGAAAAAGAAACAGATCACAATAACATAGAAGCAAATGATGTTATAGTTGGTTCCACTTCATTTAAAAATTCTAGATATAATACAAAAAATCAATCTATAAGTTCTATACTAGATTTTATTAGAATTTCAAATATTCATAATACCAGTTCCACTCTAATTTCAACTAAATACTATAATAGTGAACATACTTATGATTTATATCAAATAGAGCCTCCATTAAAAAGTATAACTAAGGGCCTAGATAATTTATATGCTAGTATAATACTAGATTTAAAAAATTGCATACCAGATGCCATTAAAGGAAAATACATTGATTTAGAAAAATTAGATTTAACAAGTCATATTACAGATGAAAAATTAGAATTACTTCAAGTAATTGCTTCAAATTTACAAAATAATAAAACAAAAAGAAATTATCAAAAAATATTACAAGAAAATGGATTAGAGGATCTAATAGAAACGTTAAAATTTATGGAATTATTTTATTGTGAAATTATCCCAAATGCTAGTATTGATATAGACATTTATAAAAAAGTTCTAGACTCAATGAATAGAGTTAACACAAAAGAAGCAAAGGACATTAGAAATAT
>CAJTKB010000039.1 GCA_910576925.1 uncultured Bacilli bacterium
CATATGAATAAGTTATTTGTTGATTGTTACCATATGTACTTGATAAAAGATTTCCATTGTTTTCTTCATAATTATTAGTTATTAAAGTTATATTATTTCCTAAAATTAATGTATCTTTTGCTTATTCTTCAAACACTTTATATTCCTTACCATCTATTGTTATTGTGTAATTTTTATCTAGTTTTCCCTCTACTATAGTAAAATAAGTGTATAAATATGTTGTAACGTTATCTTCGTCACTAGAAGTTTTTGTAATAAATTCATCAAAATTAGATGAAAGTGAATCTTTTATTATTTTACTTCCTTTTGTTTCTGTGAAAAAATCCACACTTATACTTGATATATTTTTTTGAGTGCTTTTGCTGATGGAGATAAAATATTGGTAATTATTAATACCAATATTTTTATTTTTCGTATTATCAACTGTCCAACTGTTTTCTTTCCTAATATAACTTGTTAGTTGCTCTTTACCCTTTTTTGGTGAAAATATTATAAAAACATAATCATCATAATCGTATATTTTTTTGATTTTACTATTTGGATAGTGAAATTTTAACAAGTCTTCTGGGGTGTCAAATGTAAAGAAAATTTTGTCGAAAGGAATGAATGAAACTATAAGTAAATATACAAGACATGCTATTGTCCTTATTGTTGTGTTACTTAAAGCTTTGGCTATGATGTTGTTTTTTTTATGAAAAACCATATAGTATATTATGAAAAATAAGATTATTAATAGTATACCAAATAATGTTGAAGTTGTTTTATAATTTATAATCTTGTAAATCATATAAATGTCTCCTTTAAATTTTATTTATCAATATTTTATTATTATGTTAATACTTTTCCTATAGTACTTATGGTTTCACCAATATATGAGATTCCTTTTCCTATTATAGGACCTGCTGCCTGAATTCCAATAGCTACTGTTACTATAAATAAACCATTAATACTATATTCTTGATAAAGCCCAGCATGCCCTTTTTGTCCTACTGCTCCATAACTATATTTAAAATATATGTCTAAGCCTCTCATACCAGCTTCAAAACTAAAAATATTATCATCTTGACCTATTACAATCTTACGACTGTTTATATTTCCCTCTATTGAAAGCGATTGACTGCTATTAAAATATTTAACACCTAACATTGTAATGCTATTATTTTTGCTTATCTCTAAGCTTATGTTACGTCTATCATTACTAGCAATGTTTTTGGTGGTTGTTATATATTTGCCAGTTTTATGTGAACCAACAATATTATTTTGCTCATTTATTGTCTCCTTTACTTGATTAGTTTTGTTTTTATTTATATTAACTATACTACCAATAAAACTGGCTATACTCTTTTTTATTTTTTGAGCTGTTTTAATAATTTTGCTTATTCCTTTTTTTATTTTGTTCCACAGGCCATGTCCGGATTGGTCAATTAATGTTATTGGATTATTGCTACAGTAAATATATAAATTATATGAGAGTAAGTCTTTATTAGCTCCCAGTATTTCATCAGCATTAATAAATCTTTTCCATTTAGGACTATAGTATCTACTGTTTAGATAATATAGTTCTGTTTCTGAGTCATAGTAATAACCTCGATATCTAAATGGATTTATTAGGCCTATGTTGTTTTCATCTGTTATTTCGTTTTCTTGGCTATCTTTTATGCTTTGTATTTTTCCCCAACTATCATATTCATATGTTACTACTCTTTCATAATTACTATTTAGTATTCCTATAATATCGTCTTGTATATTTTTTACATAGTAATATGTATTTCCATTATATTCCAATCCTAATAGTCCTGTCAAATCATGTAGATAATAAATTGTATTATTTCCTCTTTGCTCATAAATAATGTCATCATCTTCTAAGTAATATTTTGTTTCTTTACCATTTACTATCTTATTTACTCTTATTCCATCTACATCATATTTGTATTTTATATCTAAGTTTTTATTGGGGTCTTTATATGTTTCTAAATTTCTACCATTAATCCAAGTTAGGGTTTTATTTCCTATAGTAGTTGGATTACCTATTTCGTCATATGTGATAACTTCATTATTATATTTAGTTAGTTGGTCACTCCAATTAGCGTTTGTGTATTCGTAATTACTGGTTTCTAATACTTCATTACTATTAATATCTGTTGTATTTACTTTTAAGATGTTTCCTGAATTATCATATTCATATTCTATTACTTTATTTGTATCATAGTTGTATTCTTTTATTAGTTCGTTATATAAGTCATAGTCATAATGTTTTATTAAGTTATTATTATAATATATATCTGTAATATTATATAAATTATCATAAGTATATTCATATTTGTCATTATCTTCTTCTATACTTTTAATTATATCTGTTGTTCTATTACCGTTTGATAAGTAATTGTATTTTGTATTATAACTATTTGCAATATTTCTATTTATTATTCTTCCTAGACTATCGTATTTATAATCTATTTCTTTATTATCTAATATTATTTTTGTTAAATATTCATCACTATTAAACTTATTTTGTATATTATGAACTATATCATCTAATTTATATCTTTTACTTGTAACGTTATTATTTGAGTCATATGTATAGTTTATTTTTAAATTGTTATAGATATATTCATATATTCTATTACTAATATCATAATTAAATTTTTCATTATAGTTATTTGATAATATTTTAGCTATATTACCATTATTGTCATATTTATAATTATAAGTATCATCCATTTTATTTAGTGTTTTTATTCTATCAAAGTTATCATATGAATAAGTTATTTGTTGATTGTTACCATATGTACTTGATAAAAGATTTCCGTTATTTTCTTCATAATTATTAGTTATTAAAGTTATATTATCTCCTATCATTACTTTATTTATATTTAAAAAGTCATCATATAAAAAGTTGTAGGCTTTATTTTCTTCTTTTATTTGAGTTAACAACTTCTTATCATTATAGGTGTAGTCTACTTCTTTTTCATTTGTTTTTAGCTTTATTAGTTGTTGTTTATTATTATAGGTATATTCTGTTTTTATTCCTTTTGAGTCTGTTACTGATTTTAGAAGTCCTGTTACATTATCTGTTTCATATATTGTCTTATTAAGTCCACTATCTGTAACACTAGTAATAAATCTTCCGTCTTCTGTGTATGTCGCATCATTTTCTATAAATAATTCATTTATTTCTTCTATATAAAACTCAAATGCTGAGTTGTCTTCCTCTAACTCTTCTAATACTATATAAGAGTCTTTTTCTTTAAAATATTTAATATGCCTTAAAGAATTATCTTTTGGATCTTCTTCTATAACTTTTATGTGATAAGTGTCATTGTCATTTTTCTCTAATATAAATAAGTTATTTTTATTGTTATCTGATAGTAATATATTGTTTCCAGAATGCGTTATAGAATAAGTTGGTAATACTGAATGACTAAATTTATATTTATCATCTATTTTTTCTAAATTCCAAATAGTGTTACTGCATTCATTACTTTCTACTAAGATATTTTTGTTTTTGGCCTTTATATATTTATTTGTTCCTTTACTTCTTATTTTATATTTATTATTTGTTAATTCTTTTGTACTTTTTTTAGATATTTTTGTAGCTACAGGATTACCAAAAGAATCATATTTTATTTCATTATATATTCCAGAAGAGGAAATTGTATTTAGTATCCTGTTTTGTTTATTATTGTCATATTCGTATTTTTCTTCTTTTCCTTTTGGATTTGTTACTTTTAATAATTGATTTTTATTATCATATTTAAATTTACTTTCTTCTTTGGATTGATTACTTATTGAAATTAAATTTCCGTTTTCGTCATAATTATAATCTCCGCTCGTTATATTGTTAAAAAATGATAGATTTGTTATATATAAATTGTTTGCTTGTGTATTTTGGGTAAATATTATCTCTATTTCTGAAAAGTCTTCTATTGCTGTATTTCTATAACTAAAGTATTGCCAAATGTCTTCATTAATATTTAAATTATAACTTGGCAAAATACAATATTCTGGAAGACTTTCATTTGCTGGTTTAAAATATATTGTAACATTATTTCCAGAATATTGCCTAAATGGTTCTATTCCTTCATTCTTATACCAAAATGAAATTGTATATAAATCGCCTTTTTTACCTTTTATTGGAAACTTTTTACTGAATTTTGTATAGTATAATGTTGGAGACATTTCAACTTTTAAGGCTGTACTTTGATTATTGTTGAATTTAATTTTCTTAAAATATTTTGATGCATCTACTTCTGTTTTATAATTTTTATATGCTTTTACATTCCAATCAGCTATTCCAGATGAAAAGTCAGAATTTTCAATTATATTATAGGTATTTGCTATTTCACCTTCCTCTAATTGTATAGCATCTATATATGTAGTGCATTCGCTATTAAAACTAATTTTGATTTTTAAATTGGTTATTGCATCAGAACTATAATATATTGTTATATCATTTCTTATAAAACTTTCAGAACTTTCAATTGTTTTTTCACTAATAACATTTTTTCCTTCGTTATTTGTATAACTTAATGATAATGTTATTTCCTTATTATTTATAAAATAACCACTGAAAGTATAATGTTTTTCTTTTTCTACATCTATTTCTTGTTCTATGAATTGGTTACTACTACCTTTAATTTTTAAACTTCTGTTTCCGATAAAGGTCTTTTCTTCACTGAAGTTTTTTTCTACAGCAGAAGAGTTGGTAAAATAATCTTTTTCTTCTTCAAAACTGGTATTTTTTAGATAATTTTTGACGTACTTTACTGGTATACTGCTTGAAGTGATTTTGTTTGTATGAGTTTGATCATATTCGCCAACTACTGAATATGCATTGTTAAGGTCTTCGCTATAGTAAAGTGAGTTCTTTGAAAGTAGATTGCCTAAAGAGTTAAATATTAATGTTTCGCACCTATTCTTATTGTCTATAATACTTGTTGTATTAAAACCATATTTTAGAGAAAATGATTGCCCAATTTTATTGTTTAATCCATACTGAATTACTTTTTTTACTTTGTATGGTTTTTGCTCATAATATTCATATGCTATTTTTATTCCTGTGATATCTGTAATAGAAGCTAGAAGATTGTTATTATTATAAGTAAAATTTGTAAGACCATCGATTGTATCTATAGATATCAAGTTGTTATTATTATAATTTAGAGTAGTAATACTATCAGGGCTATGTACTATTATTTTATTTTCTAAATATTCAAATGAGACTTTATATAAATTTTTATCTATTACATCTTTTATGTTATTATTAGAATCTCTTTCTATTTTGATTATATTTTTATCTGCATCTGTTATTTGTGATAAATAATAAGTATTATTTATATTGTTAAAGATCAAATTGTTGGAATTTTTGTCTGTCATTAGGCATTTATCAGTGGTTTTTTCTATTGTAAAATTGAGACCATCTTCATCTTTATATAAATTGCTTTCTTCATCCTTTGTAAAATAATGAATTGTGCCATCATCGTCTTGATATTCTAAATATTCAGTATCTGCTATCGTTATCTCTTTAATAGTTTGTGTTAAATTTAATTTATAACCTAAGCCATATATTGTTTTATTTTTTAATACTACATCGTTTGTATTATAAACAAGTTGGATATTTACTGGTAATTGGCTACCTATAGTTCTTCCTATATCAAAGATGCTTGTTAGATTACCATTATATGTATTTATATAAGTAGAACCGTTATTAAATGTTTGACTTTTATAGTCTAAATAGTTTTCTAAACCATTTTGATTTCTGTAAACTACTTTTAAAATTGGTTTCGGAGAATTTTCTTGAATGTTATTATTTTTAGAAAAGAATGCTGGATAGTCATCATCTATATATGTTTCATTTACTGATTTTATTATTATTCCATAATTTGGGGTATCACAATACCATTTTTTTACTAGATTGGTAATATTACCAAAACTATAATCTGCTGAAAGGAAATAATTGTTTATGCTGCTTCTTGGACATTCTAATAAAGCTTCTATTCTACTATCATATTTATCATGCATATCATTCCAATTAGCATTTTGTTCATCCCAGTTTTTTGTAACTTTATGAATTTCTGCTAAAGGGGTTGTATAGTTTTCATAGTCTACTACATTACCTGATTCGATGTATCCTATTAATTCAATACTTGCATCAATTACTTCACTTCCTGTACCTATTTCTGGTAAATCAAATTTTATCAATGTTCTATTTACAATATCTTGTTCATTAACTCTTTCTACCCCTGCTTTTAAAATAGGTTGATTGTTTTTATCTATTCCTGTATCTCCTGGATAAATATAGGTATCATACAAACCTGTTACTTGATTTTGATTAGTAATGGTTGGATCTATATAAATAGGATATTTTGTATTTTTACTATTTAGCCATTCCTTATCTAATACTAAGTCAATTTCATAGTTATCATTTACTTTTCTTATATTATAGAAAATATTATTATTTCTATTACCATTTGAATCTTCCATGTAGGGTTTTTCTATAGTAAATATTGTTTTGTTGTTATTTTGGGCTATAATGGTTTTATTTTCTTCTATTAAATTTAAATTTGTTTTAACTATAAATGTTAGGTTTTTATATATATTATTTTGAAGTATTATTGTTTCTTTTATTTTTGTTGGTAGAGTCTTGTATTCTATGTTAATGCCATCTAGTATATTATTATATGATATATTTTCTATATATTTGTTATTTGCTTTTTTCCTTTTAATTGTTGATTTATTAGAATTTTTTAATCTTATATCAAGATAGTCGTTTTCTCTTGATATTTTCATTAATGATTCTATTCCTTGTTCATTAAATGATACTTTAAAGTCATTATTTGTGTTAGTGTAGCATCCTTTTTTCTTTATTAAAGTATTATCTATTTCTTCATATTTACCGTTTTTCTTATAATGAATATCTTCATTATATATTTTAGCAATTATTGTTCCATCTTCTCTTAGAAAGTGTTTTTCTCTTTTTTTTCTTTTATTTAATAATTCTATTTCTTTCATATAAACACCTTCTTTACTTTATACGCTTCCATATATATACAGTTAAATATGGGGGCATATTATTATGGGCTATATTTTTCCCTATTCCACTAGTATATACTGAATTTTCTTGTGGTCTTGCTCCTCCTGCGCCAGTTTGCAAGTTTATGGCGCCACTTCCGCCTGTTGAGTTTATAGTTAGAGGTATTCCTGTAACATAAATATTTCCATGATTGTGATTTGGCAGTTCATCTATTGTAAGCTTATGAGTTTCTTCTCCGCCTATTTCTTCGTTGTTATGCTTGTCCCCTGCTGATAATAGAAATCTATCTTTGATTTGTTCCCATTCTCCTTTAAAAATAGCACTTGGGTTTATGTCATTTACAGACATATAAATTGAACCTACTGGATATATTACGTTCAGTATGTTATCAGCAGTTATTTGAATATTTTCTGCAATTATACTCTTGACCGTTAAATTTCCCTCACTATCCAGTTCAAAATTATTATTCTTAGAAGTAATACATGTTGCATTTAGATTATTAATATCTAAATTTAAATTGTCGTTTTCTTTAGTAAACGAGCTTGTTATTTCGTTATTTATAATTTCCACATCCTTTTGTTTATTGTATGAGATTTTCAGGATATGAATTATTGAAAATATAATATGAATTGTTAACATTTTTTATTCAGATACTGATGAACATAATAAAAAAGACTGATATTTTTCAGTCTTTGATTAAAGTAACTATAATAAGTTAACTAGTACAACTTGTATTATTGTTATTATCTGCCCAAGTTATCAATTCTTTTTCTAATTTGTTTACAAAATCACTTGAAGATTTTTTGGTAAATGCGGCCATACTTACTATCATAAATATTACTAGTACAGAAATAATTAATAGTCCATATAATAATGTTGATATGGCAAATGCTTTTTCATTTAGTGTATTCATTTAATCACGTATAATCAATCTGATTGAAATATAATTAGTTTCTTATTGATTGATCCCTTTCTATTTATATTATAACACTTTTTTTAAAATAACTATATATTTATCGCCGTATTTTTTTGATTTTAAACTGGTATAGTTATTGTTAATTGGAATTTTATTTAAATTATCGCTTTCACAAACAATAAGACCTTCTTTATTTATTAGCTTTTTTTCTGTTATTAAGTCTATAGCTGTTTTTAAATAATCTGTATTATACGGTGGATCTAGAAAAATTATATCAAACTTTTCTTGCTCTAATAAGTTTAATGCTTTTATAAAGTCTTTGTTTATTAATTTGTATTCTGTATCTTCTATATTTAGTTTATTTAGATTTTCTTTTATACATTCTATAGCTCTTTTATTGTGGTCAACAAAATATACCTTTTTTGCATTCATACTTAACGATTCTATTCCTAAGTTACCACTTCCAGCAAATAAATCAAGAACTATTTTTTCATCGATATTAAATTGAAGTATTGCAAATAGAGATTCTTTTACTCTATCCATTGTAGGTCTTGTTCCATCTAAATTATGCCCTTTTAAAATGCTTCCTTTATACTTTCCGCTTATTACTTTCATTTATAATCACACTCATTTATTAATCTTCTTAGAATATTGCTTACTTCTAGTATGAGAAGATTTAATTCTGCCTCATAGTGTCTTGCTATTATATAATTGTTGTTATTTATAATCTCTTTTTTTATTGATTCTTTGTTGCTAGCTTTATATTCTTTTATATTTCTTACAAGTTTTTTATCATTTTTTATATGATTATAACTTGTTTTTAAATTTTCAATTTGGTTTTCTTTATCTAAATTATTTTCAAAATCTAATACTAAATTATATAAATCTTTCATATAACTCCTTAAAAAAGAAGCCTTCGAGTATATATACATCGAAGGCTTAGAAGGTGATACGCACAAACAAGTATCTCCTTATGAACATATTAGAATATCTAAATTGTTCACATCTATAATATAGCAGAATTCGACAAAAAATGCAATATTTTTTTCGAAAAAAATTAACAAAAAAATTAGTTTTAATGCTACTTGCATTTTTTAGTAGATCAAATTTGAATAAACTTATTATTTATAATAAAAATTAATTTAATTATTTTAAAACTGATAGTAGGTTTGATACTAAACTTAAACTTTCTCCTATCTTTTCAATCCTATCTTCAGGAGTTAGTTTATACTCTTTTTTCATTTCTTCTTCCATATCTTTCAAAAAACGTGGACTTCTATTTAAATATTTATACCAATAAGAATGCTCTTTTAAATACCTTTTTAAATTTGGATTATTATTAATAATTATTCTAGCTTCTACTTGCATTAATCCTCAAAATATTTATACATTGGTCTAGGTTCGTATGTTGGTACACTGGTTTTAGCGCTTCCAAGACCCATATCTTGAAGTAGACCTATCGTTTTTTGAATGTTTGCAATTCCTTTTTGAACTGTTTCCAAATCAACATTTTTAATGGTATTCATTAAATCAGAAATAGTTACATCTTTTGCAGTACTTATGCTTGGTGCAATATTTGCTGCACCTGATGTAAAAAATTCATCCCAAACTGGACTATTTTCTCCATAAATATCGTATAATTCATATAATTTTTGCCAGGTAGTGCTATTTTTATTTACGTGGCTAGCAAGAGATGGATGAAGACGAGCAAAATCTTTAAAATTATCTTTAGACATATAATCACCTATATAATTATATGCACTATGTGCTAAAAGATGATTCATTTTGTTTTTATTTTTCCTATACAATATATAGTAAAACAAAAGTGATTTTGATATAAAGTTATTATCCAAAATTATTTTAAAATTAATAATACAAAAATAAGTTTGTTAACCTCTGTTTTATGTTCAACTAAAAAATGACATATAGATATTTGAACAATCGAATGAGCAAAAATGGTTGTATTTTCGTTTATTATATTAGCACTTACATATCCTTATAATACTTTTTACCAATTATTATAATTTTGATATCCTACACCAATTGGAGGTTTGGTGTATATACTACTAATTCTCTTTTCTACATTTCACTTCTTAAATATGAAAATCAATTTACAAATGGACTTCCAAAACTACCATATACTATTAAATAATTATTTTTCATACTAATTTGCTCCTTTAATTATACTGTTATTTAACTTTTCTATATTGGAATCTATTGATAAAAGATAGGAAATATTACTTGCTAATTCTACACCATCTATTTTTTCTATCGAAAAATCTAATGGCAAGATTTTTTGTTCATATATTTTTTGACTTAATAACTTATCAAAATTATTTATTTCATTTGCAACATAATTTTCAAAATAATATAAAGTCCATACATTTTTAGATTTGGAATACTTTAGTTCATAAATTGGTAACAATTCATCATTTACGTTAATGTAATCTAAGCCGAATGTATTTTTATACTCATTGATTAAAGTCTGTATTCTAACATTTTTTGTATTTCCTTTTTCATTTTCATAAACTTCTTTATATATTTTTTGATACTCTTCTATCAATTGTCGATATGTTATTTCTTCTTTTTCAAACTTGTATTCGTCTATTGTAAATTTATGATTTAATTCATAAAAGGAATAAAGACAATTCCAAGTTGTAGGATTTGTGTTATAAACAATTATTCCATTTGCACCATTATAACTAATATTTGTATATAAATTCATAGCGCTATCAAGTCTAGTAGGTATCATTTCTTTAGGCACTTTTTCATCTAAAATATTTTTTGTAATAATCATTTTATGACCTCACTTTTTTCTTAACTATTTATTTTAATAATATTCCACCATTTACATTTACATTTTCACCATTAATATAATCGGCTTTATCGCTCAATAAGAATAAAACTAAATTTGCAGTATCCACTGTTGTCCCAAGTCTTTTGCTTGGATTTTTTTCTGCTGTTGCTTTTATTTCTTCTTCTGTATAACTTTGTTTTCCTAGTGGCGTCAAAGTTAGTGATGGACTAACTGTATTTACTTTTATATTATATTTTGCTAACTCTAATGCACAACATTTTGTTAACATTATTGTAGCAGCCTCGCAAGTACAATAAGCAACAGAATCTTCCATAGGTCTTGTTCCCAACCTAGATGCAATATTTATAACTCTTGGCATTTTTGATTTTTTCATTAAAGGAATTGCATTTTTTATACATTGCCATCTTGCAACAACATTAACATCTAATTCATGTCTATACTCTTCAATAGTTAAATCTTCTATTGCTAAAACTTTATCATAGGCTGCACAATTTACTAAGCCATCTAATTTCCCAAATTTATTTTTAATTTCTTTGAACATATTATCTACTTCATTTTCCTTTGATAAATCACTTTTAATCAATAAAATATTTTCCTTAAAATTCGATAATTCATTAATTGTTTCTTTGGCTAGTTCTTCATTATGCCCATAATTTATAACCACACGTGCATTATTTTCTAATAATTGTTGAATTTTTCCGCCTGCATAATACAAAAAACAAAGAGCAAAACCCTCTTTTATTGCATATCCAATAAATTCTTGCGGAGTTCTGGAATCAAGCAATCTCTCTGATGTAATTGCACCGTCTA
>CAJTKB010000040.1 GCA_910576925.1 uncultured Bacilli bacterium
TTTGAGACATTTTCAAATACTAACACTTAAGACATTATCATAAATTAATCATACTAATTTATTTTATCTAAATTAAAGATTTACAAATCTAACAAATTGTGATATAATAACCAATATTTTAAATTGGACTATTATTAAGCTGGCATCTAACAATGAGCTTTTTACAAATTATTTTGCTGCTAGATAGTTCATAAAATAAGTATAATGAGAGAAAATGAGGTGAGATATGAAGACTATATATTTGACTAATAGAGAATTAGATAGTTTGACTTATTTTTATCTATCTAGATATATTCTGAATACTGAAAGCGAAATATATAGATTAGACTTAAAGAGAATTGAAAAAAAGTATAAAATTAGTAATAGTGATTTGCTTCTTAAAAAATATGATGATTTTATTTTTATTAATAAGCAAAAGATTAAAACTAAGATAACTAATGTTAGTAAACTAGTTAAATACGAGGATGAGCTTAATATTAGAGAACTTAATATTCCTAAATATAAAGTTAGCGTAGGATTAAAAAAAGAATTTATTGGTTTTGCTTTAAATGAGATAAAAAATTCTGAGAATTTAGGTAGTATTCTATATAGTGATGATGTATCTATAAATAATAAAATATATTATTTATATAATGTTGGTAAGATAATTGATAAGGTTGAAAAACAAAAAACAATTAATTTTAATTTTGGTGATTTGCATGAGTATAACTTTGTTGTTGATAATAAAAATCTAGTTTATGCAATAGATCTAGATGATATATATTTAAAAGGTGATATTCCAAATAGATCACGATATTTAACTCAAAATAGCTGTATTGACCAACAATACAGATTTATTATGCTATAATATAATGATATTAAATTGCCTATTTAATGGTAATATTTTATATTATAAGTTAACTGATTTCGAAACATATATTAAATACTTGGAATATTTAGGATTCGGTTTAGATATTTTAAATAGTTTTAGTAGATTATATTCTAACAATGATAATATTAATCCTTATTGTTATTTAGATCAAATTCCTCTTGAAAATGCTTTATATGCTAAAGGTAGTGATTTTGAAAATTGGAAAAAAGGTAAAACTTTAAAGCTTTAAAAGTTATATTTAGAAATTTTTAAAAATTATTATGATAAAATATAATTGCAAAAATCAATTTTTAGAGTATAATGATATAAGTATTAAAGTATTTATAGTTAGGAGAGAGTTTATATTATGAATACAGCAACTTGTTCATTATTAAAAAGTTTTGTGACAAACTTATTCTTGTCGATTATAAAAGTTATATTTGGTTTTATTGGAAAAAGTAGTGCTCTAATAGCGGATGGCTTGCATTCTTTTAGTGATTTAGCAACTGATGCAGTATCTCTTTTTGGTACGCATTATTCATTAAAGCCTGCTGATGATGAGCACCCATATGGTCATGGTAGGTTCGAATATTTAACGTGTTTGATTATAGGAATAGTGGTTTTGTTTTTAGGCTTTGAAATTATTGTATCAGCATTTAAAAATGAAAATGTAATTCCAAGTAAACTTGTTATTTTAATAAGTGTTTTTACAATTGTCGTAAAACATATATTGGCAAATTATTTAATAAAAGTTGGAAAAAAAATAAATAACCAAATTTTAATATCTAGTGGTAAGGAAAGTAGGATGGATGTTGTTAGTTCTCTTTTTGTATTATTATCAAGTATATTGATGCAATTTTCATATAAATATGAAATTTTAATATATTCTAATTTAATTGCAACTATAATTGTGGGCATTTTAATTTTGAAAACAGGTATTGAAATTATTAAAGATAATTTTTCATCGATTTTGGGCGAAGCGGAGTGTTTAGAAAATATAGAGTTAATGAAATCAATTATTAGTAAAGAGAAAGAGATAGATAAAATAGATGAGTTTATTGTTTTAAAAAATGGTCCATACTTACAAATTGCTGGAGAAGTTAGTATGAATGGTAATCTTTCTTTGAATGATGTGCATAATGTATTAGAAAGAATCGAAAATAATATAAAAAAATTTGATGATAGAGTCCATTATATAAATATCCATGTTAATCCTAGTAAGGATATTAAGGTAATTTGTGGTAAGAGCAAAAAGAAAAAAACAGTTGAAAAGTAGAATGTTTTACTTTATAATGTATGTTATAAAGCGATTGATACTTGAGGAGTAAATATTTTTTCTTTTTTAGAGAGACTATGGTTGGTGTAAATAGTTAAAGAAAAATATTGAAGGTTGCAAGTTGAGTGATTTTTTCCGGGTATTTCCGTTATCAATATTGAGATAGATTATAAATCTATTAATTAAGGTGGTACCACGATAATCTTCGTCCTTATGGATGAAGATTTTTGCTTTGTAGAAAGGATGAGATTAATGTTAGATAAAAAGTATAATGCTGAAGAAAAAGAAAAAAGGTGGATGGATTATTGGAAAAATGAAAATATCTATAAGTTTGTTCCTGATAATAGAAAAGTATTTTCTATAGATACACCACCTCCAACAGTAAATGGTAAAATCCATATAGGTCATATTTTTTCCTATACTCAAACTGAAATGATTGCAAGATATAAAAGACATAGAGGATATAATGTTTTTTATCCATTTGGTTTTGATGATAATGGTCTTCCTAGCGAAAGACTAGTTGAAAAAGAACAGGGAAAGAAGGCTCATGAAATAGGTAGAGAGGAGTTCTCTAAGTTATGTTATAAAACTACTGATAAATATGAAGCTGAATTTCAAGAACTATTTAGTAGAATGGGTGTTAGTACTGATTGGGATATACATTATAAGACAGTAAGTCCATCTACAATTAAAATAAGTCAAAAATCATTCTTAGATTTGGTTAATAAAGGGCATTGCTATCATAAAGAAAGTCCTGCTTTGTGGTGTAATGAGTGTTTAACTTCAATTGCTCAAGCTGAACTTGAGACAAAGACTGTTAAAACTACTTTTAACTATATTAATTTTAAAACAGTAGAGGATGATGAAGAGTTTACAATAGCAACAACCAGGCCCGAACTTTTACCTGCAATTGTTTGTGTTTTTGTAAATCCAGATGATAATAAACACAATCATTTAATTGGAAAGACTGCACATATTCCTGTTATTGATGTAGAAGTACCTATTATGGGAGATTCTAAGGTTGCAATAGATAAAGGAACAGGTGTTGTTATGTGTTGTACTTTTGGTGATCAGACAGATATTGAGTGGTGGAAGAAATATAACTTACCATTGAAACATATTTTTACAAATGATGGAAAAATAATTGATTCTGTTCCAAATTATGGTGGAATGAGGATTAAAGATGCTAGAGTTAAAATAATTGATGATTTAAAAGAAGCTGGTTATGTTTTAAGAATAGAGGAATTAGAGCATGAGGTACAAACACATGAGAGATGCGGAAAAGAAGTTGAATATTCTGTAATTGCTCAATGGTTTATAGATACTATTAGTCATAAAGAAGACTTTTTAAAAATAGGTGATGATATTAAATGGCATCCTGCTCATATGCAAACAAGATATAATGAATGGGTTGAAAATATTATGTGGGATTGGTGTATTTCTAGACAAAGATATTTTGGAGTACCTTTTCCAGTATGGTATTGTAAGAATTGTGGTGAAGTTATATTTGCAAGAAGTGAAGATTTGCCAGTTAATCCATTAGTTGATAAACCTAGCATTAGTGAATGTTCAAAATGTGGATCTAATAATTTTGTTCCTGAAACTGATGTTATGGATACTTGGGCTACTTCTTCTGTTACTCCTTTAATTAATATGAGATATGGAGAAGACGATAATTTTGAGTCAATTTTAAAACCGATGAGTTTAAGAACAAATGCTTCTGAAATTATTAGAACTTGGGATTTTTATACAATAGTTAAAAGCTTTTATCATTTTGGTATTAAACCATGGGATAATGTAATGATTTCTGGTATTGCTAAGGCTAGTGATGGTAATAAGATTAGTAAAAGTAAGGGAAATAGCAAAGTGGAACCGCTTGATGTTATTAATAAATATTCAGCTGATGTTGTTCGTTATTGGGCTGGTACAGGAAGACTTGGAACAGATATTAATTATAGTGATGAAACTCTTCTAAGAGGTCGTAAACTAGTTAATAAAATTTGGAATGTATCAAAATTTATTGAAATGCATCTTACTGATTATGAGGATAAAGTATTTGATAATTATGAATATATTGATAAGTGGATATTAGGTAGTTATGATGATATGGAGAAAAGCTTTATAAAATATCTTGATGACTATGAAGTGGGACTTGCTTTAAATATATTAGAAAAATTCTTTTGGAATTTCTGTGATAATTATATTGAAATAGTTAAACATAGATTGTATAGACCAGAAGAATTTGGTGATGAGGCAAGATATTCTGGACAAAAAACAGTTTATACTCTACTTTATAAATTGTTACAAGACTTTAGTATTTTCTTTCCATTTATTACAGAAGAAATTTATCAGGAACTATATCATAATGAGAAATCAATTCATTTAACTGAAATCGTTCCGTTAGAAGTTGATTTTAGAGACGAAGTAAAATATGGTGATCAAATTGTAGATATTATTAGTAAAGCTCGTGGAGTAAAAACTAATAATAATGTTTCTTTAAAAACGTCTATAAAGAATTTAAACTTAGCTTTAAGTGAAGAATTAGATATTGCCATAAATAAGTCTATTAAAGATTTTAAAGCCACTTTATTTATAGAAAATATGAGTATTAATAAGACTGATAAAGATTATGATGTATTAGAAGTAGAGCTTAACTTGAATAATGAGTAAAAAAGTAACTAATTTTAGTTGCTTTTTTATTAGTATTATATATTTTTTTCATAAAATGTGTTATTATATCTATTTATTAAGGGGGGATTTGTATGAGAAAAATGGTAAATATTGATATTATAAGAGATAAAATAGAAAATTATATACTAGATAATATAGAAGTAGATAAGAGTTATCGTTGTAATTTGAAACAGTTGGAGAAGTTAGAAGAATATGTTAATGATATTGATTTAGATTATACTAATAACAGAGATCTTTATGATTATATTGTAAATAATAATGAATTACTTAATAGTTTTTTATTTTCGATTATTGATGAGTTAGAATATGAAATTGTGTATGGTAATTTATATTCCTTTTTAATAGGAATATACTGTGATAACAATAATATTGAGATTTTTTCAAGACCAAATGAAGAAAAATATATTTGCTTAAATAATATTGATTCGGATATTAAAGCAGATAAGTTATCAAGAACTCCTGTAAAGGAATATAATGAAAAAGAACTTTGTTTAGAAAAAGATAAAGGAAATTTAGAAGCGAGAAAAGTACTGATTGAAAATTATATGTATTTAGTAAGATATATTGCTTCTAATTATCTTGATAAGAAAGTTAATATTGATTTTCAAGATATAAAACAGGTTGGTATGGAAGCTCTTATAAATGCTGTTGATAGTTTTGATTGCAATAAAGGAACTAAATTATCCACTTATATTTACTGTGTAGTAACTCAAGAAATTAATAGCTATATTAGTAAAAGTTGTAGGATTATAAAAATTCCTGCTGATAAATACAAAGGGGTATTAGAATATAAGACCGATAAAAAAAGGTTAGAGGAGAAGTATGGAGAATTATCTGAATATAATATTTCTAAACTTATGTCTATTTCATTAGATGATGTTATGTCTTTTGAAAAATTAGCTAGTAATGTAGAAAGCTTAGAAATGCTATTTGAAAGTGGTCAGTTAGAAAATAGAATAAATTCTTTTAATGATACAGATACAATAGAAGATAGGGTTATTTTTAATCAACTAAAATATGATATTAGAAGTATTATTGATAAAATGAACTTAGATAGTAATAAAAAACAAATATTAGAGTTATATTTAGAAGAAGCATATGATGATTTTAATCTTCATTCTAGAATGGCAGAAAAGTTAGATATTAGTAGGCAAGCTGTAGAAAATAGAATGTTATATATAATTAAGAGTATTAGAATGTCAATTTACTTAAGTGATTTACTAGCTTGTTTAGATGAAAGTAGTTTGGAAAAAAGACAATTATTAAAAAAGATAAATTATTATTTAGACTTATATATATTATATGATAATATCAGAGTAGATGGATTTGTAAATAAAAATGATAATTTAGGTGATTTAAGAAATATATATGTTTATTTTGGATTAAAAGGATATAATAATGAAGAAGTTGATCTAGCATTAACGAGATTAGAGTCTGACGATTTAAATAAGCTTTACTTTTTTTATGGACAGGATTTAAAAAATTCTATTGTCAATGAAAATACTTTGTTATCAGAGAAGGATGAGGTATATAAAAATATATTTGGAAAAATAAAGAAACTATTAGATGAGCAACGTATAACTGATGAAAAACTACTAGTGAAAAAACAATAAATAGCAATTTATACTTTTTTAAAAATAATTTCCTATTTTAGAACTGTCATGTTATAATCATAATATGATAGGAGAATAATTTATGAATAAAGAGGAAGAGAATGAAAGGATAGAGTATAATATACCTGGTGTTATAATACCAGCCCAAAAGACTGATAGTGGTATAATTGGTGGACAAAATCTTAGTAATACTAGTGTTGCTCCTGATGTAGTTAGTAGTAACGTGGTAGCTAGCTCTAATGGAGTTGTTCAAAATAGTACGCCTCCTAACGGAGACATTAATCAAGTATCTATTAATAATAATTCACAAGTTGCAAGTGTAATATCTAATGTTAATCAAGCTAATGCTAATGTGTTAAATGTTGCTGGTAGTAATGTAAATGATGTTCAAAGTATAAATCAGGGTGATGTAGGATTTAGTAATAATACTACTTCAGGATATGTTAATAATATTGGTCAACAGTTGCAAATACAAAATATAGGAGTACCTTCTAATTCTGATGTAGGTAATCAGACTACTATAAAAAATGGAAAAACAAAGAGAGAAAAAAAGAATGGAAATTCTTCAATATTAATTTTTATCATTGTACTCTTAATGGCTGCTATAGGATACTTTGTATATAATGATTATTTTGCTCCTAAAGAAGAAATTGATCCTGTAAAGGAGCTTGAAAGAAAGAGAAGTATTAATGTTAACAGTTTATTAGTACAACAATTATATAGTTATGTCAATTTAGATGGTTGTGGGAATCAAATAAACTTTTTTTATGGATCAGGAGCTCCAGTAGAACTTAAAGATTTAACTGATGAACAAAAGATTTATTTGGCTTATAGACAACTATTAAATAGAGATATAAGAAAAGAGTATTGTAGTACTTATTCTAAGGCTCTTCATAAAAACGATAAAATGGGTATTTGGTATTGTGGAGAGGAATATTTAAATAGTAAGGCTGATAATTTTAATGATGAGAATAGCATTACATATATAATTGATGAGGATATTTTAAAAAGACAAGTTGAAAAGATGTTTGGAAAAGGTAGCTATAAAGCAACAACTTTTACAATTGCTACTTCTTTAAGATATTTATATGATCAGTCTACTTCTTCTTATATATATCAAACATTCTATGGTGGAGATTCTTGCAAAGGCTATACTAACAAGCTTGACAGTGCTTATAGAAAGGGAAATGATGTTACCATAGTAGTTAAAGTTGTCAATAATGAGAAGAAAAATATAACTATGTTTTATTATACTTTTAGAGAAAGCGATGATGGTAATTATTATTTTTCTAATCTAATTAAAAAAGGAGTATAATTTATATGAATTATTAATTAGTTTGTAAATATTAAAGTATTGATAAAATTTTGATTTTTTGATTTTTAGTAGTATAATTATTTTAGGTGATTATATGTTAAATGAAAAGGTTGCTATTGTAACAGGTGGAACAAGAGGGATAGGTTTTGAAATAGTTAGAACTTTTTTAAAAAATGGTGCTAAAGTTGTATTGTTTGGTTCTAGAAAAGAAAGTGTTGATAGTGCTATAGCTGAACTTAAGAAAGAAGATACTAATTATGATGTTAAAGGTTATTATCCTAATCTTGTTAATGAAAATGAAATAAAAGAAATATTTGAAAGTGTTAAAAATGAGTATGGTCATATTGATATATTAGTTAATAATGCTGGTATTTCTTCATCTACTAAAATAACTGATTTTACAGAGGAGGAATATGATAAAATTTCAAATCTAAATATAAAATCAGTATTTATCTGTTCTAAGGTTGCAATAAATTATTTAGAAGAAAGTAAAGGAGTTATTTTAAATACTAGTTCTATGGTTAGTATATATGGCCAGAAAAGCGGTGTAATGTATCCTGCTAGTAAATTTGCAGTAAATGGAATTACTAAATCGCTTGCATTAGAACTTGCTTCCAAAGGCATTAGAGTAAATGCTGTGGCACCTGGTATTATTGAAACAGATATGGTAAAAAAACTTCCTAAAGAGATGATAGAACCTTTAATAAAATCAATTCCTTTAGGAAGAATAGGAACACCAAAAGATATTGCAAATGCTTTCTTATTTTTAGCAAGTGATATGGCAAGTTATATAACAGGGGTTGTTTTACCAGTTGATGGTAGTGCTAAAAATTAGAATCTTTTAATTATAAAGAGCGATATTAATCGTTTTTTTATTATATAGGGAGGTTTTTAGATGATACTAAATGTAAGTGGTAGAACAGATATTGTTGCTTGTTATACTGAATGGTTTATGAAACGTTATAGGGAAGGATATGTTGATGTAAGAAATCCGTTTAATTCTAAGCTAGTTAATAGAATTTTTTTTGAAGATGTAGATGCTATATTGTTTTGTACCAAAAATCCTATTCCGATATTACCATATTTGGAAAGTATAGATAAGCCTATTTTGTTTCATATTACTTTAACACCATATAATGAAGATATAGAGCCAGGTGTCTGTAATAAAAAGGAATTGGTTGAGGCCGTTAAAAAGATATCTAATATAGTAGGAATCAATAATTTATATATTAGATATGATCCTATTTTTATTAGTGCCAGGTATACAGTTGATTATCATTTAAAAGCTTTTGATAGATTATGTCAGTTATTAGATGGTTATGTAAAATTTTTTATAGTCTCATTTATGGATGAGTATAAAAATGTTAAGAAAAATGCTTCAGTTATTGGATATAGGAATTTTCTTGAAGAAGATTATATGCGAATAGGTAGAGGTTTTAGTAAGAGTGCAGAACAATATGGAATTAGTGTGCAGACTTGCTTTGAAGATAGAGAATTATTAGAGTATGGATTTGTAAAAGGAGAGTGTTTATCACATAATTTAGCTTTTAAGCTAACTGGGAAGACATATAAATCTTGGACAGCAAGGAAGGAAAAAAGTGCAAATGTGTTCAAATGGTTGATATAGGTGTTTATAATTCTTGTAAGCATTTTTGTAAGTATTGTTATGCTAATTATGATGAGAATAAAGTTAAAGTCAATTTTAGAAATCATGATCCTAATTCGTCTCTTCTTATTGGTAAAATAGAAAAAGATGATGTGATAAAAGTTAGAAAAAAATAAAATATACGAAAAATTTTAAAATAGTTGTAAATAATATAAATAGTTGGAGGCATTTAAATGATTTCAGATAAGAATGAGTTATTAATAGTTTGTGATAGAAAACATAGTAGTAAAATAGATTATATTATAGATGATATAAATAGAAATGATAAAAATACTAAAATGTTGTTTTTTAGTTTGGAAAGAGAAAAAGAGGAGTTATTAAATTATTATTCTTTAAATATTAGTGTAGATAATTTAGTGATAGTAGATATTCCAATGACAATAGAGAAAATAGGAGAGTATATTAGGAATTATAAACCAGATATAGTTTATATAGATTATATTCAGTTAGTTGGAGGAGCTATGCATATTAGTAATTTTAATATGCAACAGCAATTTATTTTGAAAGAGCTAAGTGGTTATGCAAATAAATTTCATATAAAAATAATTGCGACTTATTTGTTAAATTTGCAAACTAGTAATAAAGATGTAATAGAAGCGTTGAGTGATTACAAAGTTTTAGTTTTGTAGGTTTGAGTATTAGATAGAAAAATTGTGTATGCTTTTTTTGTATACAAAAAGATTACTGATATAATTTACAGTAATCTTTTTTAATTTCCTATATTGGACATAAATAAATATTTTTAAAGAATTAGTTTAATTTTTTTAATGTAAGAGATGCATTTACACCTGAACCTAAAGTAACTCCTACTGCTAGTAATGCAGATAACGCCATATCGATAACATCTCCAGCAGCAAGTGTTACAATAACACTACCACTGTAAATTGAACCAACTCCTACTGCTAATACTCTAGATATAACAGTGTCTGGAATATTTGTTCCATTAATTCTTACTGCTTGGGTTAATGTTGTTCCAAGAGCTACAGAAACATTACTGAAGTAATTAATTTCGTAAGTACCTGCTTGGCTGACAGTTATACTATTTGCAGGTGTGTATGTAGCATTTAAACTAGGCAT
>CAJTKB010000041.1 GCA_910576925.1 uncultured Bacilli bacterium
ACAGGAGCAAGTACCACAGGAACCATATATGGAATATATGATACTTCAGGAGGAAGAGATGAACTTGTAATGGGAAATTATAATAATTTAACTAAAACTTCAGGATTTAGTAGTATGCCAGCTAGAAGATACTATAATTTATATAAAAGTACTGCAACCAGTATAAAGGGTGATGCAATGATTGCAGATGGAACTTCAGGATTTTATAATGATTATGCTGGCCTTTCATACTTTGCATCTAGTGGGCCTTGGATTTCCCGTGGTGGATCTATGTTCACTAGTTCTACAGATAACAATGGGCCATTTTACTATTATGGTACTCCTAATGGAGCTAGCAAATTCTATGCTACACGTTTTGCAATAGCTATTTGGTAAATTTATTTACATACTCATATCTAATTATTTATAATAGTCTGAGTATTTTTATACCTTCATTTCATTATAATTTTATATAATAAATTAAAAATTAAAATCATATAATTTTTTAGGTGATATGCTTGAAAAAATATATGATTTTTTTAATTCTACTTCTAATAATTCCGATAAATTGCTTTGCTTTAAATGATACATCAAGAAGCAGCATAGTAATGGACGTAGATAGTGGTAGGATTTTATACCAGAATAATGCTAAAGAAAAAAGACTTATTGCTTCTATTACTAAAATAATGACTTTCGCTGTTGCAGAAGAGAATATAAATGTTTCCAAAAAAGTGATTGCTGGTGATGAAATACTAAATATGTATGGTACGAGTATCTATATAGAAAAAGATGAAGAAATGACTGTAAGAAATTTATTATATGGACTAATGTTAAGAAGCGGTAATGATGCTAGTATGGTTATTGCTAAAGCAGTCAGTAAGAACGAAGAAAATTTTGTTAAATTAATGAATGAAAAAGCAAAAAAACTAGAAATGAATTCGACAATATTTAAAAATCCTCACGGACTAGACGAAAAGACAAAAAACTATTCTACTGCTTATGATATGGCAATTTTATCAAGATATATATACAATAAGAGTAAGTTATATAGAGAAGTAATTAACACATATAAACATACTTTAAAAACAAATAAAAAAAGTTATATATGGTATAACAGAAATAAATTATTAAAAGATTATAAATACTGTATAGGAGGAAAAACTGGTTATACTCCTAGTGCTGGAAAAACCTTAGTTAGTGTTGCTAAAAAGAATAATATGACTTTAACAGCAGTTACCTTAAAAGATTCAGATCACTACGAAAATCAGGAGAATTTATATGAATATATTTTTTCAAAATATAAAAGATATAAACTATTAGATAAAAATCATTTTAGAATAGATGAAGAGTATTATAAAGATAAGCTATACATAAAAGAAGACTTTTATTATCCTCTAACAAAAGATGAATTAGAAAATATAAAAACAGTTGTAAAAATAACGAAACTAAAAAACTATAAAAATAATGATATAGTAGGAGAGATTGATATAAAACTAAATGATAAAGTAATAAAAAAAGTAAATGTTTACGTAAAAAAAGAAGAGAAAAAATCTCTATTCCAAAAAATATTTAAAAACTAATCACTAGTTGCTAATCTAAAAAAATTAATACTTGGTCTAGCCATAAATCTAAAGCTAGGCTTATTACTACCTATACCACTTGATATAAATAAATCACTATTACCTAAGTCATAATATTCTTTAAAATAAGTAGATGAACCTTTTCTTTTGATTAAGCATATATCTTTAGTTAAACATATCTGTCCATTTAAACTACCACCAGCTAATATCAAATCAATTTTATAGTCATCTGGTATATCAAGAACAGAATCAGCTTCATGCATTATTACTATATTATATAAATTAGAATTTTCTTGATAAGTATTAAAAGCACTATTTATATCTTGTCCTTTTTTTATGGAAGAAAAACCTGTAATTCTAATAGGTTCATTACTATTTTTGTAAACTAAGTCACTTGTATTGTCTAATAATATAAAACCACTTTGTTTTAAAACAGTAGAATAATTTTCAACATCTTCGTCTCCTGATACAGCATACTTATTTATATTCACATTTATATTTGAAAGTTCCTTAATAAGTTGTTCTAACTCATCAGTTCCAATATCATAATTGACATCTATTAAATCGCCAGTAAATATAACAATATCAGGTCTTCTAATATTTATTAACTTCACAATTTTTTTGACATCTTGAAGTTCAATAGTAGAACCATAATGTAGATCTGAAAAATGAATTATTTTAGTACTATCAAAACTTTTTGGTAACCTATTAGAAACAATTCTTTTCTCTTTTATAATTAATCCATTTGTAGCAACATATTTTGTATAAATATAAAAAGAACTAAACCCTATTACTACAATAAATATAAACTTAAAAAATATAATAGTAGTCTTTTTTATTTGCTCCTTTTTTTCTTCATTTTCTATTTCTTGTTGGATATCTTTATTTTTTTCCTCGCGACTTGTCATATCATCACCAATTATATTTTATCATAAGAAGTTACTAATTTATTAAAAAATGTAAAAAATTAATAAATATATGTTATACTATATAAAAGAGTAGAATAAAAAGGAGTGAGATTATGCCTAAGGCTAATAAAAAAGAAAAGACAAAAGAAGTAAATGTTCCTAAACTAAGTAAAAAGAAAATGAATGAAATGGAGAAGGATATAAAAACTCTTACTATCTCTTATACATTTTTACTATCTTCTCTTATTATATTTTTACTATCTCTAGAAAGTTTCAAGCTAAGTTTATTTAATAATAGTGTCTCAATAGCTATTTTTATAATGCCTATTGCGTACTTTTTAGTAGATATGATATTAAAAGAGATAGGATTAAAACCAGCTAAAATTGCTATTGTTATATCAACTATTATCTTATTTATATCAATGTTAGTAACTGATAGTGTTTTTAATGTAGAATCGAGTATCTTAAAGTATATTGGAACAATGCTTGCATATTCTATAAGTCAATTTTTAAATATCTCAATTTACTACTATATGTTAGGAAACTATAAAACACCTTTATTTTTTGTATTTATAAATTTTGTCTTTGCCTTATTAGTTAATAATATGCTTTATATGTTTTTTAGTTCAAATATGGTATTTAGTGATACCTTTTGGACAGGATATATCGTAGTAATATGTATTCAAACATTAATTTGTATGATACTAGCTATTATTCTTAATCTAATAGAACAAGGAATAGAAGTTTAAGAGGAACATATGGAACAAAACAATAACATAGTAAATGAAAAAGAAAATAATAAAAAGAAAATCCCTCTAGGTATAAAAATTGGAATTATAGTATTTTTTATAGGACTAATAGTTATAGTATTCTCATATATAATTAGCTATACAATTAATTATAATCCATATACTAAAGAAAATCCAAATCCAAAGAGTATAAAAGATACGTTTACAGTACCTAAAAAAGCAAAATATAATAAAGCCTATCATATTTATATGTATGAAGAAGCAAATGCTAAAAGATCATATAGCAAAAAAATGTATGATAAACATAAAATAAAAGATTTAAATATTAAAATGGAAGGAGGATATGTAACACAAACATCATTAAAGACAATATTTTCCGCCTATATTTATAATTTAAGTGAAACAGAAAATATAAATTCTACTATTAATATAAAATTTACTAGTTATAACAAAGGAATAGCAGATGAGATAACATATACTATCGATAATCTAGAACCATTAGAATCCAAAAGCATCGAAATAGAAGTAGATAAAAAAGTAATCAATGCCTATGATTATGAAATAAGCATAAACTAAATAAAATGAACTAAAAATATATCATATAAATAGTTCATTTTATTTTTATATATTAAAGTGATTACTTAAAAAATAGTTGTTATAGAATTGAAATTAATACTAACAAAGTATTATGAAACATATGCATAATAATTGATGGAAATATATTATCCTGTTTATAATCCATACAAGCAAATCCAAAACCAAGAAAAGCATAAGGAAGAAAATACATATATCCAATAAAGCTATCAGCACTTGTAATAACGTGTAAAAAACCAAATATAACTCCAGATAAAATTATGCACATATATTTATTTTTAAATGCCTCTAAATATGGCTTTCTAAATACAAGTTCTTCAATAATTGGTCCAATAATACCAGCATTTAATATCATCAAATAAGGCATATTATCTATCATATCTTGAACTATTTTTTCATTACTAGAACCGCCACCTTTAAAAATAAATGTAAGCAATAAATTGGTAATAACCATACCTATTAGACCTAAGAAATAGTATTTAAAACTAGTATCCAATATTTTCATAGGACTCTTTCTTAAAGAAGAAAAGTCTTTTTTTAAGCTTTTTCTATATATTAATAACAAAACTATTAAAATACATAAATTTGAAAATAAACTTAACAAAATATTTGTAGAATATGAAATACTATTAATATCAATTCTAAATAAAATTATTGGTATATACTCTATTAATTGACCAAAATAAAACAAAAGAAAAATTAATACCAATTTGATAATAGCTTTTTTATCTACTAATTTATCTTTACTTTTTTTACTACTTTCTATATCTTTCATAATATATTTCTCCTTATATATTTACTTAATAAAATTATAACATAAAATATTTTATATTTCTTCCTAAAATAAATAAAATCTGCTATAATAAGTTAAATTTAGACAGGAATATTATAATTATTATAAAATAATATAAGTAAAGAACTATCTAATTAAACAATTTTATGAATAATTCAATTAATTTATAATTTTATTAAAAAATAGATAAACATTTATAAATATTAATATTTAAAATAATTATAATTTGTGTTATAATTAGACGATGAATGGAAGTGGTTTGATGGCAATGTTAAAAGATGTTAAAGGAATCGGACCTAAATCACTAGCTTTACTTAATAAATTAGGTATTATAACAATTGATGATTTAGTTATGCATTATCCCTTTAGATACGAATATTTAGAAAGAACAAATTTACAAGAAGTAGGGGAAGAAGATAAAGTAATTGTAGATGGAAAAGTAGAAAGTGTTCCAATTTTAATGCGCTTCAAAGCAGGACTTAATAAAATGAATTTCAGATTAATAAGCTCTAGTGGTGTAGTAGGTGTATCAATCTTTAACAGAGCCTTTTTAAAATCAAGTCTAGAAGTAGGAACGAATGTTATTGTTATAGGAAAATTTGATAAGAAAAAAAATGTTATAACAGCAAGTGATATAAAAATGGGATCATTATCAAGTAAAGTTAAAATTGAACCCGTATATCACGTAACTCAAGGACTTACTAATAAAAATATAGCTACTTATATTAATATGGCTCTATTACAATTTGGTAAGGAAATAACAGATTACATTCCAGAAGAGTATATAAATAAATACTCATTTGTAAATAAACGCTTAGCTCTAAATATTGTTCATAATCCACCAACAACTGAAAAGTTAAAAGAAGCAGAATATAGATTAAAATATGAAGAACTATTTAGCTTTATGTTCAAAATAAATTATTTGAAAAAGCAAAATAAATCAAATAATAAAGGAATAGGTAGAACTATTCCAAGAGAAAAAGTAGAAAAATTCATAGAATCCCTTTCATTTTCATTAACTGATGATCAAAAAAAGGCCACTGAAGAAATATTAAAAGATATGGAGTCAAGTTCTAGAATGAATAGACTATTACAAGGAGATGTAGGAAGCGGAAAAACAATAGTATCATTTATTGCAATGTACTCAAATTATTTATCAGGTATGCAATCAGCTCTAATGGCGCCAACAGAAATTTTAGCTGTACAACACTATAATAATTTAAAAGATATATTAAAGAATACGAAAGTTAATATAGCACTTTTAACAGGATCATTATTAAAGAAAGAAAAAATAGAGATTTATAAAGGCCTTGAAAATGGTGAAATAGACATTGTTATAGGAACACATGCTCTTATACAAGATGATGTTACATATAATAACTTAGGACTTGTAATAACAGATGAACAACACAGGTTTGGAGTTAATCAAAGAGCAAATTTGCAAAATAAGGGAATTAAGCCAGATATATTATATATGAGTGCAACTCCAATACCAAGAACCTATGCATTAACAATTTATGGTGATATGGATACTTCTATTATTAAAGAAAGGCCAAAAGGTAGGAAAAAAATAAAAACATATGTAAAGAAAAACAGTGAAATAAAAGAAGTATTACAATTAATGTTAGATGAGTTAAAAAAGCATCATCAAGTTTATGTTATAGCACCGCTTATTGAAGATAACAGTGAAACAAATGATCTAGCTAGTGTTTGTGATTTAAAAGATAAAATGAAACTTGCTTTTGGTGAGTATTATAATATAGATGTAGTCCATGGAAAAATGGCAAGTAGTGCTAAAGAATTAATTATGCAAGAGTTTGTACAAGGAAGTATACAAATACTTATTTCAACTACTGTTGTAGAAGTTGGAGTAGATGTTCCAAATGCTACAATGATGGTAATCTTTGATGCTAATAAATTTGGTCTATCGACTCTTCATCAATTAAGAGGGCGAGTAGGTAGAGGAAATAGTGAATCAAGCTGTATACTAATAAGTGATAGTGATACGGAAAGACTAACTATAATGGAAAAAGAAGATGATGGCTTTAAAATTAGTGAAGAAGATTTTAAGCTTAGAGGACATGGAGATTTATTCGGAACTAAACAAAGTGGTGATATGACTTTTAAAATTGCTAATATAAAAGATGATTATGATATATTATTAAGAGCAAGAGAAGATAGTGAAGAATATTTAAATTGCACAACAAATATAAATGAACTTAAATTAAAATTAATTAATTCTATTAATAATAATAGTTAACGTAAAGCATATGTAAAGTTATAATATATGATTGACTTTTATAAAAATATTGGTTATGATTAAGATGCATGATGATAAGTCATGCTGATATCTCTCATGGTTAAATTTGAGAGAATTCAACCGAACCCCCTGAAGGAGCGCATAGCGCTCCATTTTGTTTATTTATAAGGATTCATAACTCTTGAAAAGGGATTAGGTAATAATTAGGTAATATTTTTTTCCAAAAATTAGAAATAATTTTAATAAACACTTAAATAAATTGTCAAAATATGGTATAATTAAGTAAATTAAATTAACTAAGTATCATCAAAATCATGATACTTTTTTGTTTATAGTTGACTAATGATTTGGAGGTGAAATTTTGGATAGGACTGCTACAGATACAATAGATGGTTTTAATTATCAATTTAATAAAAGTGTTTTAGAAATATTAAAAGCTGATTCTAATACTAATATTATTTTGGAAGGTTATATTGAAGATATAGATATTTTTACTAATGATGGAATTACGGCTATTCAATGCAAATATTATGACTCTAATGAAAAAATTACAATATCAACTTTGACAAAACCTATTTTAGATATGATGGTATCCTTCTTAAAAGATGATGGTATTAAATATGAATTATATATACATTATAATGGTGTGAGTGAAGAGTCAGTAGAGGAATTTAATTTAGAAATATTAAATAATATTCTGAAAACAAAAAATAAAAAATACGTAAAAAAATATTTCCCAATAATATATAAGTTTGAAAGTAAAGAAATAGTTACAATTTTTGAAAAAAAAGATTTAACTGATGAGGATATTGATACTATACATAATTATTTAAATAGCACTCAAGATGAGAAAATTAAGATTGATAAAGAGAAATTTATTAACTCTATAAAAATAATATCAGCTCCTTCAAATGAAGAATTAGTGAGTAAGATCATTCAAGAAATTGTTGGTGATGGATATGATGAAGAAGATGCTTTAAATTTATTTTATCCCAATATGTTTCAAAGAGTTGCTATACTAAGTGCAAATAGTGAGATTGAAAAAAGAAAGATTATATGTGGTACGTTTAAAAATGAAATATATTCTATAAAGACATTATTAACATCAAAGTGGTTTCCACAAAACTATGATAAAAACAAATACAAAAAGTGTATAAAGAGGAATTTAAAGGTTCGATTGCAAAATAACTCAAGTTTTAGAGTTATTATATGTGATATGAAAATTTATTCCGTTAACGAAATTGCATCATTTATTAATGATTATTTGAATAAATATAGTTGTAAGCCAAAGTTACATAAAAACAAACCATTATTTATTATTTATGATGAAAAAGAAGATAGTTGTATGAGGCTACAGCAAATTCTTTATGATAGCTATAAAATCATTTTTGAAAATGGTGATGTTGGTAGACAATTTAACATAAAAAAAATATTTTCAGATAATGCAAAGAATTATACTAAAATTTGTTTTGTTAATAAAGAAGTTACTCAATATTTATTGCAAAATAAGCCAGATGATATATTTTCAATTGGTAATGTAGAAATTGAAGAATATATAGAAAATGGTATAGTATGTTGTAAAATAGATGGATTAAACATAGATGAAATTAGAGAAGTATTTTATTTAGGAGGTTAAAAATGAAAGAAATAGGAAAAGTAGTTGAAAGTACAAACTCAATTATAAAGATAAATTTAAATGATGTTAATTCATTTGAAGAAAATAAAGAGAGTATAAAAATAGGAAAATATTTGTGTGTTCAAGAAGGAAATTTAAATTATATTTTAGTAACTATTCTAAACATTAAAACGATAAAGAATCAAGAAGACATAGATTATCAAATTGATACGCAGCCAATTGGGACTTATTCAATTGATGGAGAAAATATTGATTTTAAACAAGGAAGCGTTAATATACCTTCTCCAACAGAACCAGTTTTTTTAGCAGATAAAGAAATAATAGATAAAATCTTTTCAAAAAGTGATTTTTGTTCATATTTTATGGGAAAGCTTTCTAATAATAAAAGTGTTAATTATTATGTTAATGGAAATTCTTTTTTTAGTAAACATATAGGTGTAGTAGGATCTACTGGAAGTGGAAAATCTTGTGCAGTAGCTAAAATGATTCAAGAAGTTGTTGGCATTAACAATGGTAATAATTTAAATAAAGAGAACCAGAAGAATTCACATGTTATTATTTTTGATATACATTCAGAATACAAAAGTGCATTTGATTTAAATGTTGATGAGAAATTTACTATCAATAATTTGGATGTTGAAAAAATGTGTATTCCTTATTGGCTAATGAATTCTGAAGAATTAGAAGCACTTTTTATAGAGAGCAATGAAATGAATTCTCATAATCAAATTTCACAGTTTAAAAGAGCTGTAATTTTAAGTAAAGAGAGACATAATCCTGGTATGAAAATTACATATGATATGCCAGTTTATTTTGATATAAAAGAAGTGTACAATTTTATTTATAATTTAAATAGCGAAGTTATTAGTAAAATTGATGGTGAATATGGTAAACCTAAGAAAAAAGATGGAACTTTAGTATCTGATATAACCGAATATTTAAATGATACATATGATTTTGTAGCATCTTCTACAGCTTCAGCAACAAAAGCAAGTAATGGACCGTTTAATGGTGAATTTGAAAGGTTTCTAACTAGAATAGAAACGAAATTAGGTGATACAAGACTAGATTTTATTATCCGACCAAAAAAAGAAAATGGTGAAGCATATAAAACAGATGATTTTTCAGAAATCTTAAAACAATTTATAGGATATATTAATAAGTCAAATATTACGATTATAGATTTAAGTGGAATACCGTTTGAAGTATTAAGTATTACAGTCAGTTTAGTTTCACGTTTAATCTTCGATTTTGCATTTCATTATTCAAAAAACAAACATAAAATGGGAGAATCAAACGATATACCATTCATGATTGTTTGTGAAGAAGCACATAATTATATTCCAAAATCAGGTGGTGCTGAATATAATGCTTCAAGAAAATCAATAGAAAGAATTGCCAAAGAGGGGCGTAAATATGGATTAAGTTTAATGGTAGTTAGTCAAAGACCTTCTGAGGTATCGGAAACAATTTTCTCACAATGTAACAATTTTGTTGTCTTGAGACTAACAAATTTTAATGATCAGAATTGTGTTAAAAGATTATTGCCAGACAATAATAGTTCTCTAGTTGATGGACTACCAACATTGTCAGCTGGAGAGGCCTTGATTGTAGGTGATGCAGTGACAATTCCTGCAATAATTAAACTAGATTTACCAAATCCTAGACCAAAATCTGATAGTGTAGAATTTTATAGTGAATGGAATAAAGAATGGGTTGATGTTGAATTAAGCGATACTATTAATAGATGGAGAAATAATAATTAAATTAAAAAATATGGTAAAAGAGCAACATCCTTTACCATATTTTTATATTTTAACTTTATGATTGTATTTAAATATCTATTTGAGTGTGTAAGAAAATCTGTGTAAAAGAAATCTTTCCATGACAATTGGAACTTT
>CAJTKB010000042.1 GCA_910576925.1 uncultured Bacilli bacterium
CCTATAAAGTAGGTCTCTCTTTTTTTGAAAGTCCACTTTATAGGTTACATTTTAATTTTTACTGTTCTTTTATTTAAAATTTATATGATGAAATAATATTCCCATCAGAATCAGCAATCATAACATCAGCATTTGCAATATATAATGCTTGAAAATCAGGATTATCTAGTGTATAACCTGCTTCCTCAGCCCAATCAAATTCATTTATAATTGCTTTTTTTGCATCAATATTGTTGCTATCATCAATTAACATGCAATTTATTCTTATCCAGTTTTCCTCATCGTAAGCAACAATACAAACATTATTATTAATTGAAATTTGTTTTGATACATTTTTTTGCTTGTTAGTTAGAACATAAATTTTATTATCAAATAATACTGGATCGCCAAAAGGTCTGCAACTAGGTTTACCTTCATTAATTGTAGATACAAAATTCACCTGCGTATTTTCCTTTAAAAATTTATATGTTTCGTTCATTTTTTTCCTCCCTTATAGTTTATGAACTATTTTGTTAATATCCCCACTAATTATTTTCCAATCATCAACAGTTTCAAAGCCTAATCTTTTATACCAACAATATGGGAACCCATTTTCATCTTCATAAGTATGTGCTTCTAATACCGTTGCATCATATTTTTCGATTGCATATGTGAATAGTGTTTTAATTAATTGTTTTGCAATGCCTTGCTTTTTATATTCTTCACATACAAATAATTCACCATCTTCTAAATGCATTCCATCCCACCAAGGTTTTAGTAAAGACATGATTATACCAACAGGCCTCTCATTATTATAAGCAACGAATAATAAATCAGGATTTTTATCATAGAAATATTTAAACATTTCTAATGCAGATGGTGTTGTCCATTTTTCTTCTAATACTGAATTAGCATAATAATTTGAATATGCTTCAGCAATCACCTCTAAATCTTTGTCATTTTTCAAGTTACTAATATTTATCATAAAGCTCCTCCAATCAATACTATCTTAACATAAAATAACGTGTTGCGTTAGTTAAAATGATATAAAATTTAGAAACAATAAAGGAGTTTCTAAAATACGTATAACATTCTAGGTTTAATAGATTATTAAATTCACTATTAATAGTGATTAGAGAAATACATAAACAAATACCAAGAAATGAAACTCGCAAACACAAAATTGTAAATAGTTTTTCATTAGTAGTAAACAAATTTGGTTGTGCTTACTTTGGACATAGTCCATATTACTTTTGTAATCATAATAAGAATTGGTTGACCTAAAACTCCGAGTACTTGGAAAGCCACTTATATCCATAAATGCCAATAATATTGTAAGAATACCTATTATGATTAACTCTTTCTTTTTCATATACAACCACACTTTCAAAGTGTAATTTATTGTTATTTCCATTCATCTGAAAACTCTTTTAAATCTTTTTTTGTTTCTTCTGATAATTTATTGAAATCTGTATCAGTTATTGCTCCTTCAAGAGTGTATAAATGAACTAGACATACTTCAGGAAATCTCATTTTTAATTTAAAGAATGCTTCTTTACTTCCAATTCTTTTCAAATCTTCTGCTGAATTGATTCCTATTATCTTTAATTTTCTTTCTAGTTCTTGTCCTATATTTTTCATAGATGTTAAATCTCTCATATTATCACACTCCTAAATTGTAATTTAATTATTTATCTTTTCAATTATATAGCCAATAATTGCTCCAACCAAAACAGTTTCTCCTATAGTCCATATAGCCCCAAATAGTGTACTTGAAATAGTAATAACAAATATGGCAAAGTAACAGTAACGATACAATAATTCCTTTTGTTTTAAAGTTTACAGAACTAATGAATAATCCTGTTATTAACCAAGTAATAAGAGTAGACATATATACCGTTATCTCTATATCACTTGAAAAAAGTAAAAATAGACAATTTATTATACCTACTACTATTCCTACTGTAATTCCATTAATATACTTTTTCATAAATTATCACTCGCTTTTAAATTTATCAACTATTTTGTATTTTCTTCTATTGCTTTTTTACTATTTCTATAAAACATACTAGAAACTATTGCAAATAACATTGGTATAACTATATATACACACTATTTAATCTTTTAGTTATTACCATAAATGCTCCAGTAAATCCTAATATTGCAACCACAATATATAGTATTAGAAATATCTTCATTTTTATTTTTTTTTATTCATAATTATTAAATCTACTTAAATTTGTTATTTTAATTTTATTTCAATTTTATAATAATATATAAAATGAAAGCCAAATAAGATTAAACCTATAATCCAAATTAATTGTCCTATCCCTGTACCATTATTTTCTGGATAAAAATAATTAATAGCAAAATGGATAGGAACTAAAAGAATTGCAATTATTAACCATATTATTGTTAATTGGTTATATGCTTTTTTCGCATTTTCCTGTTTTTTGTGTAATTCAACAAGATTTTGTTCTGCGTTTTCTTTATAATTACATTCATCTAATTTCATACCGCTTAATAATTCATTCACGCTAATTCCAAGTTCGCTACATAAATCAAGCAAATTTGATACGCCAGGCATTCCTCTACCATTTTCCCATTTTGATATTGTTTTAAAACTAACTCCTAATTTTTCACCTAGTTGTTCTTGTGTCATATTTTTACTTCTACGAAGTTCTGCTATAAATTTTCCAATTTTAACTTCATCCATTTTTATTTCCTCCTTTAATAAAAATATAACTTTATTTAGTATAAAGTAACATCCCTCAATAGTAGAGTTTAACTGTTCTACTAATCGTAGAGTATTAAAAATCGTAAATTCAATCCTATCAACAAATTACTATTTCTGCATAACTTTGCTATATCAATTATAGCACTTTCCAATGTACTTTAATAGTCCACAAAAAAGAACTATCACAATTATAGTCCTTCAATAACAAGTGGGTTTATACTTGACACTTGATACGTTTTTTCAATGTTAAATACTATACTTTCAATCATACAAGTAATAACTTTTCTATCAATATCTAATAACTTTTTTTGTGGAACATAAGTAGAAATAATCTCTAATATATTTTTCTTATGAAGATTGTTACTCTTATAATCAGTAACAATTTTCTTTGAAATTTTTTCTACTAACTCTTTGTTACTATCTATTCCATTTTTAATTTTATTGCTATTTTCTTCTTCTATAAGATGATTATATTCTCTTTCAGTAACAAATACCCATTCATCTGTAGGACATATCATTAAGTCTAGTGGAATAAGAGAAGTAGTTTTTGATATGATTGAGGTTTCATAAGGTTTAAATTCTTTTTGTATAAGATCTTCCACCAAATATGAAAAAGCCTTATCTACTTTTGTTTTTTTCTTGTACATATCTAATAAAATATTCATAATTCTTTTAGATTCATTATCTAGCAAATCAGTTAGTTGCTTTTTTATTTCATAGCCTTTCATCTTGCCTTCCTTTCATTCAAAAATAAAGCCCTACATTAAAAGTTGTTGTTATATAGTCTGATTTACATAAATTTTAAATCTCATTATCATAATAATAGTGATTATTAATTGTGAGGTGGTTAAAATAGACAAAATTAAAAATAATAGAACTAGCATTTTATTAGGTAAAAATATTGTGTATTTTCGCCAACTTCCTAAATATCAATGGTCGCAAAACACTTTAGCACATAAGTTAAATTCTGATAAAGGGTATTTATCACAAATTGAAAAAGCTAAAAGAAGGGCCTCTACTAATTATATCGAAAGACTTTGCCGAGTATTCGATATTGAGCCAGAGGAATTATTTAAGAATCGTGATTTTAAACCTAAAAGTCGCATAGATAGTCAAAAATAATTCTCATGTAGGGTTATTTTAATTTTATCACACAAAAGTAAAAATAAATTACTTTTTCGTAAAACCAGATTACTTTTTTAAAAAAACATTTGTGAGAAAATTTTTACAAGAGGTGATTGAAAAGATGAAAGCACCTACATTTGAAGAATTGCAACAAGAAATGGTTAATTTCAATCTATCGAATTACCAAGCAACTATATGTAAAAATATTAAGAAAATTAGAAAATCTTTATATGAAGATAACAAATATTTTTATCAGGAGAATAATTTAAAAAATCCTTATTCCTCACAATCAATAGCCGAGTTATTAGAGATTAGCCACGAATATTATAAAAGATTAGAAAGTTTTGATAAAACTAAACCTATTTTCATTAAATTATTTTTTAAAGTTGTTGTGTTATTTGATAGAAATATTAGTGATTTCCTAAAGTGATGAAGATGATTTGTTATAACTAAAAATCATCTTTTTCTTTTTCAATATCATATTATCTGTTGCTTTTAAATACTCAGGGACTCCTGCATAATCAAATAATGAATTTTAAATAAGATTTAAGGGTATTATTTTCTTTGGTTAAGTTTTGATTTCTTGTAGTAAGTGCTTTAATCTCTCTTTTCATATTCTTTCGTTAGTTTTTTTTAACCCTTAACATATTTTTTTCTATTAGGGGTACAGTTCAACATTATTTTGAGTTAATTCTAATTTAATATCAGGATTGCCTTTATATACTTTTTCTCACATTTGTTATATGAGCCTATTTGTGCTAAATCATTTAAAATCATAATAGAGTTACTTCTAAATATTCCATAATTCATTTATCATTCCTCGCTTTGTTTTTATCTGAACAACAAAAAAGATATGTTTTTCACATACCTTATAATTTCAACTTATATAAAAATAATATTTATTTTTGATTATTTGTTAATTTAAAATCATTTATTACCATTTTGAGAACACAACTAATTGTTTAATTGATAATAATCATTACAAACATCATCTTTAGTAGATATCTTTAAATCAATGTGGTATTCATCTATAATTCCTTTAAAATAAGGTAAATCTTGTTTTTTCTTATCATATGTCATATGGTACACGTTAGGTTTGACCTATATAATAATATTAATCATTTTAAATCTATCCTTTCCAATTTAGACACTAAAAAAGTACCAACTTCTTAATAGAAATTGATACTTATATATTTAAGTCTAAACTATAAAAGTTTGAACTATTTCCCAATGGAGGGCCCAGTCGGATTTGAACCAACGATCAGGGAGTTGCAGTCCCACGCCTTACCACTTGGCTATGGACCCATTAACAGTTATAATTGTAATACAAAATAAAATTATTGTCAATTCAAATAACTATAAAATTAATAACTAATCAATATATTATATGCATTATATAATATATTATATAACTGTTTTATTTAATGATAATAATATAATTATAAAAGATATACAGATTTTGTATATCTTTTACTCTTTATCTATATGATATTTTTTCTTTTGTTCCATCATATAAGCAGATAGTTGCGTTTCTATTTCAGGCAAAGCATCATTTGAAATATTAGATAAAGTAATAAATTCCTTAACAGTGTCAATATGAACTTTTCCCCAAATTATTCCTCCCTTTATCTTTAAATCATTAAATAAATCGGGAGTTATCGAATCTAGAAAATAACCTATCACTACCCTTTTTCTACCAATTAAAATTCGCTCAGAAGTTAAAGCTACTACAGCACTTCCTAAAATATTAAAAGGATTATCATTTTTTTGTGCAATAAAAGCATATTTTAATTCTTCTCCAGGATTTAAATGTTTTTCAACTACACTTGCATTTTTTATATATCTCCATCCTATTGTCATTGGATATTTTCTTTTAAAATCTGCAACCATTTCATAAATACTTGCCATTTTTCATCTACTCACTTATTATTTCATATTTCTTAAATAATTCAGTTAATCTAGCAATACTAGTTTCACCTTCAGAGTACTCTACTATTTCATCATCTTTTACAATTAAAACTAATGGAGTTCCCCAACCCTCACTAAAATAATCATCAGATTTTTGAAGTTTCGTAGCATCTTTTCCTTCACTATCGAAATTATCTGTATTAAGATAGTTTATTTCTATATTATATTTATAAGCCATATGTTTCATAATAGGTAACTGTACAGTACAATGTGAACAAGTTGGACGTCCTATATAAATAACAGAATATTTCTCATCTGATTCTTTAAGACTTAGATAATCATCTACACTAATTTCTTTTAAGTCTTTCATTTCATCTTCACTAATAGATGATGATTCAGCTCCTACATCAGTCATATCATAATTTTCATTTTCACTAACTGGTTCTTGATATTGTCCCTTTCCTGATAAAGTACTTAAGTAAAATATTAAACCAAAAAATATAATTAAACCAACTACTATAAGTGCTACCTTTTTTGAGTCAATTTTCTCCTTTTCAATTTCTTCATTAACCTCTATCTCTTCTACTTCTTTAATAGTATCAACTTCTTTTATTTCATCTTTTTTAGATTGCATTTTACTATTATTTACGCTTTTAGATGAACTATTTTTACTAGCATTACTCTTACTATTTGATTTTGTATTTTTATTATTTTTTTGTGTTGAATTTTTCTTAACTACTTTTTCTTCGTTATCTTTTTTTGTATTTGCCATATAAATCTCTCCTTTTTCCTACATATAGACAAATTATAACATATTCATAACTATTTTTGTAGTTTTTTTCCTCTAATTTCAACAAAATTTCATTGAAATTCAATATATTTTATAGTTTTTGTCGATAAAGACTATGTATTATTTATTATTTAAATCATATTTTTTAATGTAAGGAGGAGTTTTATGAAAGTAGGAATACCCAAAGCATTACTATATTATTATGATGGCACTATGTGGAAATATTTTTTTGATAAATTAAATATTGATACTATTCTTAGTGAAGACACTAATAAAAGAACAATAAAAGAAGGAGAAAACTTAGCAGATAGTGAAGCTTGTCTTTCTATGAAAATTTTTTTAGGACAAGTAAAAAATCTAGTAAACAAATGTGATTATATATTAGTTCCTAGACTATACTCAATAAAGAAAGATGAACAAGTATGTACAAACTTTAATGCCTTATATGATATTACAAAAAATCTATTTCCAAACATAAAAATTTTAAATTACAACATAGATTTATCAGAAAAAGAAATTGAATCCCTTGCCTATATTAAAATAGGAAAAGAATTAGGTATTAGTTATATAAATTCTTATAATGCTTATCTTCATGCTAAAGAAAAGAAAAAACTATTTTTAAAAAATAAAATTGAAGAACAAAAAAGTAAATTAAAAAGTAATAAAATTAAAATACTATTTGCTGGACATCCATACAATCTATATGATGAAATAATTGGTAAAGATATTATCAAATACTTAAAAAATGAAGGTTTTGAAATAATATATTCTAATTTATTAGAAGAAGGTTTAGTTGATAGTGAATGCAAAAAGCTTTCTACTGACATTCACTGGACCCATAGTAAAAAAGTCGTTGCAGCAGTTAATTACTATAAAGATAAAGTTGATGGAATTATTCTTTTATCAACGTTCCCTTGTGGACCAGATTCTTTATCAAATGAACTTATTAAAAGAAAAGTTAAAACTCCTATTCTAAATATTAGTAAAGAAAGCTTTTCAAATACTGGACTGATCACTAGACTAGATGCTTTCTTTGATATATTGAAGGTGAAATATGAAAAAAGTAATTAGTTTTCCTCATTTAGGTGATTATCATATACCTATTAAATATTTTATTTCAAATTTATGTGATATTGAGACTCAAGAAGCCCCTATTATTACAAAGAAAACAATTGAATTAGGTAGTAAATATTCTCCAAGTGATGTATGTGTACCTTTTAAATATAACTTAGGAAATTTCATAGAAAGCTTAAATAATGGCGCAAACATCCTATTTCAAGCAGGAGGTGGTTGTCGATATAGATATTATGCAGAACTACAAGAAAAAATTTTAAGGGATTTAGGATATGAATTTGAATTTATAAAACTAACAACTAAAGATAGAATTCACATAAAAGAAGTCTATAAAATATTTAAAAATTTAAATGAAGAACTATCTTATCATACTTTTCTGTATTACGGTGGACTTACTATTTTAATGATTTATTATATGGATAAAATAGATGAAATTATAAGAAAAAATATTGGTTTTGAAAAAGAAAAAAATAGTTTTATTAACTTGAAAAAAGAAATGTTAATAGAGTTTTCTAAAGTTAAAGGATTTTACAATCTAACAAAACTTTACTTTAAATATAAAAAGAAATTCAAAAAATTAAAAGTTATCAAAAAGAAACCTATAAGAATTGGTATTATTGGAGAGCTATACACTGCAATGGAACCAGCAAGTACTTATTCTCTAGAAAAAAAGCTAGCCAAGAATAATATTGAAATAAAAAGATTTACTAATTTATCATACCTTCTTTGGCAAAAAGCATTTTGTAAAAAGAAAATGCTAAGAAAAACTAAAAAATACTGTAAATACACTTTAGGAGCTGATGGACTTGATAATGTTTACAGAAGTATTTATTTAGCAAGAAAAAAATATGATGGTATCATTCACACAAAACCATTTGGTTGCACTCCTGAAGTAGGTGCTATTCCAATAATAAAAAATGTATGCAATGATTTTAAAATGCCTATTATTTTCTTCAGTTTTGATACTGAAGTTGAAGATGGCGGTGTAGATACTAGACTCGAAGCATTTTATGATTTATTAAAATATAGGAAGGTGAAAAAATGAGAAAAGCTTATTTAGGAATAGATATTGGTTCAATATCAACTAAAGGTGTTATTATAGATAGTAAAAATAAAATTATTAGTAGTTGTTACTTATGGACTGAAGGAAATCCTATTGATGCTGTCAAAAGAGTTTTAAAAGAACTTCTAAAAGAAATAGATGGTTATAAAATTGTAGGTGTTGGCACAACTGGTTCAGCAAGAAAATTAATTGGAAGTATTTTAGGTGCTTCAATTGTAAAAAATGAAATAACAGCCCATGCTATTGGAACTAGTACCTTTGAACCAGAATCTAGAACAATAATTGAAATCGGTGGTCAAGATTCTAAAATAATTTTACTTGATGATGGAATAGTTACTGATTATGCAATGAATACTCTCTGTGCTGCTGGAACAGGATCATTCCTTTCTAGTCAAGCAAATAGACTTGGAGTTAAAGTAGAAGAATTTGGTGATATTGCTCTAAAAAGTAAAAATCCAGCTCTTCTTGCAGCAAGATGTACAGTTTTTGCGGAAAGTGATTTAGTACATAAAGCCCAAATTGGATACTCTAAAGAGGATATTATTGCAGGACTTTGTAATAGTGTTGCTCTAAACTATTTAAATAATGTTGCTAAGGGTAAAAAAATAGAAGAACCAATAGTTTTTCAAGGAGGAGTCTCTAAGAATATCGGTGTAAAAAAAGCTTTTGAAAAAATACTAAATAAAGATATAAAGGTACTTGAAAATGGACATTTGATGGGAGCTATTGGAGTTGCAATTCTCTCAAAATCGGAAAAAGAAAGGGAATATAATTTCGACTTATCAGATTTTTCATTTGAAACAACTTCAGTAAATTGTAATAGATGTCCTAATAATTGTGAAATTATAATGGTAAAGAAAGATAAAAAATTAATTGATAGTTGGGGAAATAGATGTGAAAAAGGAGAACTTAAAGTTAGTTAGTTCTCCTTTTGTTTTATTAACATTCCACTTTCAACCCTTAAACAAAATAATTAAAATAAATTAATTTTAAAGTTCAAGATATAATATAATACTATTTTAATTTCAATAAATATTGTACTGGTTTATCTAATTGTTCTACAAGATTCTGTTTAATATTAATAATGTGAGATAAATACCTATCTGATAAAGTTGGATAAGAAAAGTCCAACTCACTTTCATTTAACATACTACAGTTAAATTGATCAACATTTTTACGAAACCAATCGCTTGGTACCATACCAAAATAATCTTTTGTCAAGTAATCACAATAATTAATTAACGCAATAGTAAAGCTTGTTGTAATATCCATATAATATTCTAATCTATTATCTAATGTATTCCATATTCTTCTAATATTATAGTTTAATTTTCTTTTATCATTTGGAATGGACATCATTTTTTTCAAAAAAGCATAGGTTTCTTCTTCACCTAAATAGAATCCTTCACCACGATGATAAAGTGACTGATTTAATAATAAAGATATCATTTGTTTAAAACTTCCTAATTCAGAATTAAAAGTTGAAATTCCAAGATCCAATAATGATAAAACAAAATTTGGATTTGATTGTAACATATAAATAGTTTCTTTCTCATTAATTAAAAAATTAATAACTGCATTAACCATTTTCTCGAGTGTGTAAGAAAATCTGTGTAAAAGAAATCTTTCCATGACAATTGGAACTTTA
>CAJTKB010000043.1 GCA_910576925.1 uncultured Bacilli bacterium
TATAACTAATATTAATATTAACAGTAGTATTATTGTTAAAGGATTTAGTAAAAAATTACTAATATTTTCTAGAGTTAAATATTTATATCCAGTTAAATTCATTATTAAGTTAAAACATTTTATAAATATAGGGGTAAATATTATTAAAGATATTATTTTAAATATTAATTGAAATTCTATTAGAGTTTTAAAATTATAACTTAACATTTGCCAAGTTTGTCTAAATTTTTGCATACTACTTCTCCTGTATTTAAAAAATATTTTGTAATTTTCTTTATTTAAAAAAGTACTTTAACATTCTATTTAAATTAATAAGCTATTTAAATTTTACATATTGTAACCCAAGTTTTGTATAAACATCATAAGCTCTTGGTAATTTAAATATTCTTGCTATTAAAAGATTATAAAATTCATCAATTAAAATAATAGAGCATAAAGTAATACTTATTGTTAAAAAATATTTTTTATTTACTTTTTTAGCAAGCATAAAGCAAAATGGAATAAGTAGATACATTAAAATTAGACTAAATAATCCAAAAATCAAGACACTTCTTAGGCAAACAAAACCATCTATATTTCCAAAATTTAATATTTCTTTATTATAGTCCCAGCATCGCATACCATTTCCTATAATGTACATTCCTAGCCCCGAAAAGTACTCTAATATACCAGTAGAAATCATACTTATAAGAAATACTTTTAGAGGACTTTTTCTTAATCTGTATGTTAAAAAGTATATCATAATAGATCCTGTAGCATAAATATTTATCCAAGGTAGGAAGTTTCCTCCTCGCCAAAAAAAGCCATTCATACCACCATTAAAATAGTAGAAAATAAACTCATATAAAAAACCAAAAGTACCTGTTATTACTACTATCAAACAAAATATTCCTAACATAGTTATTTTATCAAACGAGTGGTTTTTATTTATATAATTTCTATACTTCTCTTTCATTTATTACTTCTAACTCCTTATATTATTTATTATATTCTGTACTAATTATATCATTAGATGATAAAATAAGCTATAATATATTTTTTTATTGAATTTTTTATTATATTTACTCATTTATATTATCAACTTCTTTATATAAAAAGCAATCTTCGTCATGTGAATAAATAAGTCCTACAGCTTGTAAATACGAATAAATAATAGTTGAGCCAACAAATTTCATTCCTCTTTTTTGTAAATCTTTTGATATTATATCTGACAAATTATTAGTTGTTTTATTTATTTCATAGATTACTTCATTATTAGTAAACTTTTTTAAATAATTTTGAAAGCTTCTATATTCTTTCTGAATATTTTTGAAAATTTTAGTATTATTTATACTTGCTTTTATCTTTAATTTGTTTCTGATTATTTTATCATTTTCTAGTAACTCTTTTATTTTATCATCATCATATTTACAAATTTTATTTATATCAAAGTTATCATATGCTATTTTAAAATATTCTCTCTTATTTAATACACATTCCCAAGAAAGCCCCGCTTGGAATGACTCTAAAATAAGCATTTCAAGTAAGTATTTGTCATCTAAATTTAAGCTGCACCATTCATTATCGTGATAGGAAATATATAGAGGATTATTTAAATTACACCATTGACATCTTTTTCTCATTTTATTCTCCTTCAGTTGTAATATTAAACTTTTTTACATCGCATTCTTCGAGACGTAATAATTTAATTTTATTTTTTATTCCGCTAGCATATCCAGTTAAGCTTTTATTTGTGCCAACAACTCTATGGCAAGGCATAATAATCATTATTGGATTATGTGCTATTGCTCCTCCTACGGCTTGATAGTATCTATTACTTTCTTTTTCATTGGTAAGTTTTCTTGCTATTTCTTTGTATGTAGTAGTTTCTCCATAAGGAGTATCAATTAGTATTTTCCAAACTTTTTGTCTAAATTCACTTCCTATTGGTTCTAAATCTAATTCATTTATGTTTGGTTTCTTTCCAGCAAAATATCTATCTAACCAATTTTTTGTTCTTTTTAATATATCTATATCATTATTTTCTATCATTTCTTCTTTTATATTAGATAAGTAATACTTTTGATTTTCGATCCATAATCCAATTAATTTGTTATTTTTTGAAGCTAGTAATAAGTTTCCAATTGGCGATTTGTAGCTAGATGTATAAATCATAAAAGAACCTCCTTTGTAACTAAATTTTATATTTTGTTTTACTATTCATTATAGAATTCATCTATTAGCTATTATAACAAAAAAAATAGTAAATCAAAAGTATGATTTACCTTATAATTAATAATTATAGATACTTTTTTGTAAAAAACTATCAAGCTCTCCATTTTCAAAGATAATAGTTTCTTCATATTTTTCTTCATCTCTTACTGGTAAAAAAATTGATAGTTTTACTACTTTATTAGCACATCTTGGACAACGATATAAATAAAGACCACAAGCATAATATCCTGTTTCAATATTTTTTTTCTTTTCTACTTTTATTAAATTTTCTATATAATAATTGGCATCTGTATGCGAAGTATAATGTCCTACTAGCATTGGTAGCATATAGAGTTGTTTTGTTATGATTTCCATAGGTTCAGTACAATTTTTACACCAGTCATCGTGAAATGGAGCACGCATTTTTCTTAAAATATTCATATTATTTTGCCTTACTTTTTGCTTCTTCTATTGCTTTAACCATCATATCTGCTTTTGATATTCCTGTTAAAATGTAATCACTATCCATTCTGAAACGTTGATTTGATGTAAATGTGTCAACTCTTACAGTAATACCATCAACTTTAAACAAGAAACTTACTCTACTACTTCCTTCCATAAAACCTACTCCGCCTCGACCATCATCTACCCAAGCATATTCTATATTAGAAGCTGGAACAATGTAGGTTTTTGAAGGATTCCAGAAAAATATTAAAGCTATCTTTCCTGTTTTTGAATCTATTATTACTGTTTTCCCCTTACCATAAAAAGTAGATGTTCTATCAAATTTATTTTTATCTAATTCTTGTTCAAATTTTTTTGTTTTAGTTTTAAAGATTATAGTTCCAGCAAAGATCCACCATAGAGCCGATAGTATTGTTGGTCCCATAAATAGAATAACTGCTCCTGTTCCCTTTGGAAAGTATAACATTCCTATTATAAAGCATATAGCACATATTATTATTGGTACAAATATGTATCCTAATAAATATAGTATATTAATTTTTTTTATTTTTTCTTGTTCCATTTTTTACTCCTCTTTTCTTTTATTCCCAGTCTGACTTTTTCCTATTTTTAGGTGCAATGAAATATGGGAATATTCCTATTTTTGATCCTATACTATGAAAGATAGGGAAAGTTATAAATACTACTAAAATTTGAATTAACATTATTGGTCCATCAATAAATGTATCTTTACTTTTAATTTCAGCATCTCCTACCATATCTATATAAAAGTCTTTTCTGTCAAGTGGTTCTTTATATTCTATTTGTTCAATAAATGTTTTTTCTTTAGTTAGATCTTCTTTTATAATTCGCCCTACTGGTAAGGTTGAAGTTTTTGCATAAATTGAATCACTATCACTTGTTACTGAGTCTGTATTAATTCTTGCTGCTACTTTTTCTCCTGATGGTAAAGTCAAGGCATATAGATAATATCCTTTATAATAACCAGCTCCTTTATTCCTATATTCTATACCAGGTGAAGTTACTGTAAATGTGTCGTGTGAGAGCAAGTCCTCAATATTTTGAGCTCTAAATACTTTTTCGTCTGCTACTCCTCCAATTTGTCCAACATCAACTTTATGAGCTTCTTTATGCTCTTCATATTTTTCAGACAAAATTTTACTAGCTACTTTTTCTGCGCCGATTGCTAATAAGACACTTAGTAGTAAGCATAACCATATATCATATCTTAAATTATAATACCGCAAATAAAGCTCCTCCTTGTTTTATATTTTATTATGTTACCACTAAAAATAATCAATTTCAATTCATTAATATTTTTCTTTCTAGTTAATTCAATATCTAGTAGTTTTATTTCTTGATATACTTTATCTATTTCTTTATAAATTATTTCTTTTTCTTTTAATTTTATATTTGACAGAACATCTTCTAATGATTTCTTATAATCTCTTTTGTTATTTTTATTTAATTTATTCCAATTAATGCTAGAAAAGTATTTTGTTATTTCTTTATTTAAGGACAATTTATTTTGAAGCATAAGTAATGCTATTACTGGATAACCAATATATCCTTGCCAGTATGTTGAGTTATCAGTTGAGTAATAAATATTATTGTTCCATTTTATTAAGTACTCTTTTTTACAATTACTTGATTTTACTATTGCATAATTATTAAATATTTTTATTCTATGATCTTCTATAGCTGTATATGCTTCTGGTATTTTTTCAATTGGTGGCATTTTTATCATATTTATTATCCTTTATTTTCGAAAAGATTTGGGTTTACCATTGGTACTACAAGTTCACATATTTCCTCATTTTTATCATATCCCCAATAACTTTGATAAAACCCATCTCCTAAACCACTCGCTATCATAACTAAACGATTTTTAGTAATAGGATTAGTCCATTCAATAAAGTCTCCTCCTTCTCTTTGGTAGGCTGGTAAAATTTCTTCACTTTTTTTAAAAAATTCAGCAAAGTAATCATCATAATGATTTTTATCTTTATTTTCTTGATACCATTTATCTAAAAAATTTCTATACTCTTCTGATACTTGCTCATCACAAAATGACATCATACCAGCGTCTACTGGAAATCCACTAAAAACAGTCTTACTATTATCCTCTTTATTTGGAGTTGCACAAATATATTTTACGGCTTCTGTTTCCTTTATTTTTAATCTAGCTGTACACATACGTATTCCTATATACTCATTTCTAAATATCGCCACTTCAACTTTATATTTTCCTTTTGGAATTGTTTTTTCTAATACTGGACAATATTTTCCACTTGCTAGATAACATAAGGGATCCGATACAACAATTTTTCCTGTTGGACAATCTATTTCTCCTACTGTTAGAAAAAATCTTGTATTACTTTTTACAAATTGATTTTTTATATCATTTACATTAATTTCCGTTTTAGATATATATTTTAGATTTTGCTCAAAAGCTTTTTGTATGTCAAATTTTTGTTTTTCTTTAGAATCATTATTATTTCTTTTGTTCTTTTTATTAAATAATTTCATAATTATCCCTTCTATAGTTTATTCTGTTATTTTAAACTACTATCTAACAATCTTATATAATATAGTTTATTATCCTTTTTGTTATATATTATTTCTAAAGTGATTTTATTTTTATTATCATTATATATACGTTTCTTTAACTGTGTTTTGCTATTTTCTTGTATAGTATTATAATTTTTCCCTAGTATTCTTGTAATATCGTTTATTGTTTTTAATTCTTTATTATTGTTTATGCTTATTATTGGACTATTTTCTTTATTAAAGTAAGAGAATAAATAGATTATATTTCATTTTTATCTATGTCAATAGTTAGTTCCTTATATTTATATCTATCTTGTGTTGTATATTTTTCTAAATCTTGCCAATTAATTTTATCTCCTATTTTCATATTATCTATAGTTATATTAGATAACTCTGTTGACTTTATATATTTTTTTGTTTCTTCTTTTACTGTACTATATATAAAAAAAGAGAAAATAGTACTAAATATTAATATAGTACCAACAATAATTATTTTATTTATATTTATATTAATAGTCATATGATCCTTTTATAGTCAAAAAATTTTTTTCAATATTTTGTAAGCTTTATTTTTTCTTTTATCTTTAATTAAACATTAATATATTTTTTCTTTCATAATTAATTCTCCTAAGTTTAGTTATCTACTCCAACCTTTTTGTATGCAATATTAAATAAGATTATACTTGCTATTAACCAAATTGAAATTACAGTTAATGGAATACCAACTTTTGATATACTTAAGGTATTTTTTGAAATATTAGTGAAAATCGTCATCATAGCATCTGTTGGTAAAAATGTTGATATATCTTCTGCTATTTTACTTTTAGTCATTCCAATAAATATTGGTGCCATTAAAATTATCATAAAAGGCATAGATAGAAGTCCTGCAGACATTTGATTTTTTGCTAGTAATCCTACTAATGCGCCAAATAAAATTATTGCAAATGATACAAATAATCCTACTAGTTGGTATATTATAAATTTATCCATAGAAAATCCTATAATAAAGTACATCAAAATATTATTAAGCAAAACAAACATCATACATATTAGAGCCTTAGCAAATAATATTTCCGATGATTTAACATTATTAAGCATTAATGTTCTTAAAGTGTTTTTCTCTTTTTCTTCTGCAATAATTGTTCCCATAAGAGCAACAGGTACCATAGATAAATTAAGAAGCATACAAATTGAAAATGTAAAGTCTTTTGGTAAAGTATCCATATTAGAATATAAAAGTGCGAAAGCTAATGGCATTATTATATAGATAAATACATTAGGATTTTTAGTTAGGTCTTCTACTCCTAGTTTAAATAATGCTTTAATTTTATATAATCTCATTTTAAATCCCTCCCTGTCAAACTTAAAAATATTTCTGCTAAATTAGGCTCTACTGAATGGATTGATTTTATTTTTCTATTTTTATTTAAAGCTTTAATTATGCTTTCTGAATTCTGGTCAATTGTTACTACTTCATTATTTTCAAAAGTTACTTTTACTTTATTAGTCGCATATTTTTGTTTTAAATCATCAGGAGATCCTAATTCAACTATTTCTCCTTTATTAAGGAATGCTACTCTATCACATAAAAGGTCTGCTTCTTCCATATTATGAGTAGTTAGAAAAATAGTTGTTCCTTTTTCTCTTAATGCAAGCAAAAGATTATGAATTTCCTCTGTTGTTGCTGGATCTAATGCTGCTGTTGGTTCATCTAAAAATAGTAGTTTAGGTGAATGAATTACTGCGCATGCTAGCAACAAGCGTTGCTTCATTCCTTTTGATAAGTCTTTTACTTTTTTATCTTTATCCTCCCATAATTTAACTTTTTTTAAAATTTCTTCTACCTTTTTAACATCTGTTTTAGAAAGTTCTGCAAAAAAACTTAAGTTTCTATAAACTGTCAGTCTTTCATATGCTCCACTGTTATCACTTAATATACCTATTTCATCTTTTTTTGTATTTACCTCACAAATTCCACTTTCGGGGATTAATTGCTTAGTTAATATTTTTATTGTTGTTGTTTTTCCTGCTCCACTTGGTCCTAAAAAGCCAAATATTTCTTTTTTATTTACTTCAAATGTCAACCTTTTTAGAATCTTTTTATTTCCAAATGTTATATTTAGGTCCTTTACTTTAATAATATAATCAATCATAAATTATTTCTCCTTTCAATTAATACTATAATACTTTTCCTTAAGGGAATGTCAATATTTTTTTATAATTTTTTCTGTACTTTTTCAATTTTTTTGTGTGTACTAGCTTCTTCTTTAAAAATTGTATTTTCCTTTTCAATTTCTCTTCCTATTATTTTATTTAAATCTATTACTTCTTCAACACTTATATTTGCTTCTTCGTCACTATATCCCTCAGCCATTCTTACTCTTATTAGAGCTTCTTTAAATATTTGAAGTGATGGTCTTTGCGAAGTTTTTATTATTTCTAGAGCATTATCTATATTACAGTTTGTTCCAAAAAGCTTTTCTATATCTTCTATAGCAAGTTGAAGTTCCTGATAATCATCATCAAAAATGCTTGTTAACGTATCTTCTTCACTTATACTTTTTCTTTTTAAAACGTTTTCTTCTATTTTTCTGAATAATAATGGAAATCTTTCATTTATAAATACATTTTTATAATCTTTATATGGTATTAGAAAATATTGATAAAGTGACAATCCATCATATTCTTTTAATACTATATCGTTTTCTAAGATATCATATCTTATTTTTTTGTTTCCATTTTTATCAAGAACTAATGATAGATTATTTCTTCTACTATCAAAGGTAGCATCAGTTGCATATACTCCATTAATATTATACTTAGTATCATTTAAATAGCATATGTTTCTGGTATGTCCATAACTTTCTCCTTTATCTATTACTGTAGTGCTAATTGTTGTAATTGGAATTTCTAATTCTGTTAATAATTGCTTCAGAAAATTAGAATAACCTACACATACAATATATCCTTCTCTTATGATGTCTGGAATATGTCTACCACGCACATAATAGCACCAACTAAATTTGCAATAGATTTAATACATTTTAGAAATTAAAAAATCAGGATATTAATTTACAGGATATTAATTTATATGATATAATGGTTTATAGAATTATTATATGAGGAGGAGAAAAATATGAATTTAGTTATAAAAGAAGAAAATTATAATAATATAGCATTCCAAACCTTATGCCAAAAATTAGATGATTTTCAAAATGAACTTTATCCAGAAAGAACTAAATTAAAACTTAGTGCCTTAGACGGTTTAGAGAAATTGGAAAAGATATATGTTATTTATAATGAAAATGAGGCCATAGCTTGTGGGGGTATAAAACCATTAAATAATGAAGTTGCAGAATTAGCAAGAATGTATACAAGCTCTAGCTATCGAGGACAAGGTCTTGCAAAAATAATTATTGAAAGAATTATTGAATATGCTAAAGAAAAAGGATATAAAAAAATAATATTAGATACATGGAAAAAAAGTGAATCAGCAAAAAGACTTTACATGTCTTTGGGATTTAAAGAAACAATTCCCTTTGATACTAATGCATTTAAAAATTCCTTTTCTACAAATGATGAAAATATTCAAAAACAAATACAAAACAATCTGGTATTTATGGAACTGGATATTTAGAAGCTACTTATTTTATTAAGTTATACTAATACTTTAGTCAAGTTATAGTAACACACTACTAAGTTGTCAAAAACAACTTAGTTTTGTGCCAAAGGAAATACTTTGGAATCTTATAAAATGGGGCTGTAATGAAATGAAATAATTTCATGCAGTCTTTTTCTTTTGATTTTTTTG
>CAJTKB010000044.1 GCA_910576925.1 uncultured Bacilli bacterium
TGATATTATATCATATTGTTCGGAATTACGTGTCTATATATCTATACTAGCACCAGTTTATGATATTTCAAAAGAAACTACTAAAGAAAATGAATTATTTGATTATGCAGGTGTACCTAGTTATTTAAAAACTAGCAAAACGACTTACAACGATAAAGAAAAAGATGATTTTGAAATAAGTTTATAAAAGATAAAATAAAAAAATGTAAAGTGTCTATAAATATTTACAAAATTATGGTAGAATATAGTAAAGAGGAGGTTAAAATTAATGAATAATGAAACTGAAAAAGACTATACAAGATTAGTAGCTGCACAGAATGAATCAAAAAGAAGATTAAAAATTAAAAGTATAAATAATACTTTGTCAGAGGAACATAAAAAGAAAAGTATGTTTGCTATTGCTTCCGGTGTTTGTTTTGCTGGGGTAATGGTTGCCACTCATTTTTCTGGAGTAGATGTAAATCAAGCAATCCAAACTGAAATTCAAGCATTAAGTTCTTTTGATGCACTTAAGGAATATTTAGGAACATTTACACCTGCTATGTGGGGAACTATGATTGCAACTGCTGGAAGTTTATCTAAATATATTAAGCATAAGAAAAATTATGATAAAGCAAATCAAGAATTTTACGATATGATGGATAATCAACCTGAAGATTATCAAGATATTGTTGAAACTCAAGCAAAAAGCAGATAGGAGGATAAAAATGTTTGAAAAAGGAAATATTTTGACACTTGCAGATGATAATGAATATAGTGTTGTAGACCAATTTAATGATAATGGCAATATTTATGTGTATTTAGTAGATATAAATAACAATGCAAATATTATTTATGGTAAATTAGAAAATGATGAAATAGTTGAGTTAGATGATCCTGATGAATTAGAAAGAATAATCAAAATTGTTAACTCCAACTTACATAACAATTAATTAAAAAGCAGAAATCCAAAAGAAACTTCGTAACTAATGAATTTCTGCAAATAACCTACTTTAAGACAAGTAGGTAACACACTACTAAGTCGGCAGAGCCAACTTAGGTGTGCCAAGGGAATCTTCCCTTTGGAAACCCTAATAAGCAACATATTACAAAATTTCATAATGTAATATTGTTGCCTTTTTATTTTGTCTTACGACTTCATAAAAAGAAAAAAGACTACCACTTTCATCAGCATTGCTGACAAAACGTGATAGCTTTTTTTATCAAAAATAGTCTGATTGCTAATCTTACGAAAAGCAAAAAGACTATTTTTTCTTTGGAATAATTTTCATTACCTTACTATAAGAAATATGAGTAATAGTTATAAGTGAAATTATTCCTATTATATTGATAATCCATAATATAATTGCAAATGTAGTATTAGTATTCAATTTATCTAAATCTACAAATATATAAACTAAACATACACATAAAGTTTTAAATACAGTAACAAATAAACAAACATCATCAGGTTTTCGTGTTAATCTTTTAGAAAAGTTTTTATCAGCTTTTCTAAACCAAGTGATTCCCTCATCATGCCAATTTTTAAGAAACACATAATCTCCTACTATACCTATGACAATAAATATATAAATCAATGCACTTAATTTTGCACTTGGAAATATAATATTTAAAATAAAGAATATAATAGGAAAAATGATTGATAAAAACTGCCAAATATTCATATATTTTTTAGTTATCTTTAGGACTTGCATTTTTCAACTTCTCCTTTACTATTTTAGGCTCTAATAATTTAATGATTTCTGTGTTGGTATTATTTTGATATTTTAAATCTTCTATTGTTTCAAATAAAACATCTTTTTCCTTTTCATCTAATTCTTCACTATCAATTCTATGTTGTAAGTTTTTGATAATAATTTCATTATTTTGAATGCTTGCTTTTGCTATTGTCCATGCGTCCTCTAATTCTTGACCTTTTAGATGTGAATAATGATCTAAAAGATATTTATTTAGTGGACTAACTTGTACTCCTAAACCAATCATATACATTAAATTATTGTAATTCAAATCTATAAACTTTGTTATTTTTCTTAACATTTTAGGATTAGGTACTTCAATTTCTCCTGATTCAATTTTCGATAATTGAGCATTACTTATATTTGCAACTTTAGCAAGTTGTCTTTGTGAAAGGTTTGCTTTTTCTCTAGCTTCAGCTATTAGTTCTCCAACTTTTTTTTCTTGCATAATGAACACCTCTTGCACTAATAATAGCATATATGTTAAATAAAATCAACATTTTAAATATATTTGTTTCAAAAAGTATTGACAAGATAGTAATTATTATGTATATTAGTGTTGTTAATTATTTGAAACATTAAAATCAAAATGTTAACAAATAAAAGAAAGAGAGGTGATTAAATGGATGAGAATTAAACATCTAGAAGTACCACAAGAGATATGGGAAGATAAAAGAATCCCATACGAAACTAAATATGTATATGGATTTATCTTATCAAAAGGATTTGATAGAACAATTACACATTTAGATGTAGGAGAACTACAGCAAGACCTTAAAATTAAAAATAAAGATTTAAAGAAAAGTCTAGATATATTAGAAAAACTAAATTATCTAATATATAAAGACCACACTCATGGTAGATATACCATAACTCTTAACTAAAGTGCCAAAAAGCGTTAGTTAAGTAAGGTACAGTAAGATGAAAGGCTTATGTTAGTACCTATTCTAATAATAGAATGAACCTAATTTGAAATAAGACATAATTCAAAGAACGAAGTAAAAAGAATTAAGGGGTTTAAAAAAATACTATGTGTTATTTCAAATAAAAAATAATCCGATGGACAGGATTTAAAATAAAGTTCCATGTTTCATATTGCTTTTTTTAGAGTAGTGGCTTGTAGATAATACAAGTTTTTTTGTTGCCAGATTTTTAAGAGAAAGGAGAATGCCAATGAGATTATTAAATAAAGAAGATATTTTAAAAAACAGAGTTGATACTATATCACAATATCATATTTTAGATTATTTAAAGAAAAACTTAAATATAGAGGAATTTAAAATCTATCTTATAAATCGAGATAATATTAAAGTTGTTGATAAAGAAGATAAACATTTATATTTTAACTATGATTCTTCTACAAAAGAAATCACTTATCAAGATGAATTAAAGATTAAAGAACACGATTATGAAATAGGATTATAAAGCTATGGGGTGCATTATTCTAGATGATTCCATAGTTAAAAGTAATTCTATCAATTCAACAGATAAACTTGTATATGGAGTGATTAAAGCACTAACCAACAATTTAGGTTATTGCTATGCAAGTAATGATTATATTTCTAAGAAAGTAAATCTATCTAAAAGGACAATAACAAAATCTATCAGTAATTTAAGAAAAGCAAATTATATAAGAGTTGAAACAATTAACTATCAAAGAAACATCTATCTAACAAGTAGTATATAGCAAAATAGTTCTATACCCTATGGAAGAATACTACTATACCCCCTAGCACGATACTTCTACTAAAATATATAAGAATAATAAATAAGTATAATAGATAATATTTTAATTATATTTAAATTTATTTTAAGTAATTTAAAATTTTAAAAATCTAAATGAAAGGAATTGATAAATGAATGAAGATATAAATTTTAACGAAGTTTTAATATCAGGAATAATCAATGTTATTACTGATACGAATGGCAAATATGTAAAATTTGGATTAACTACAAATAAATACACCTTAAATGAAGATAAAAAAGTCTACGTTAGCTTAAACATTTCAAGAGAATTATTTAATACCTATCAAGATTTGTTTTTAAAAGGAAATAAGGTATTTATAAAAGGTTATCTAAATTCGTATATAGACCAAAATAAAAAGATACAAAGTTTCATTACAGCAACTGATATATCGAATAATCCAAATGAGATTATTAAGGGAAAAAGTTCTCCGCATATCAGGTATGATCCTGATGGTGTAATGGTATGGAATGGCAAAAGATGTGAAACTATTCCACCTACCGAAGAGGAACTTGCTGAAATGGAAAATCTACTAAAAGATTTTAAATAAACTATTTGCAAAAAATAATAGAAAGGAATTTGAGATTAGTTATGAAAAAAATAGAATTAAAAACTTAAAAAGAAAGGAGAATGCCTATTGTATAAAGTAATAGAAGAAAAAAATACAAAACAACTGAATCAAATAGAAATTGATAATATCATTGATGAATCTATTAACCTATCAATCCTATTTGATTTATTAAATTTAAACTTAATAACTGAAAAACAGTTTTATATACTAAAAGAAAAAATTAAATGTTTTTACTAAAAGAGCTACAGATTTATGTAGTTTTAAGATATAATGTTTGTAGAACGAAGCAGTAGTTCATAGAAAAATGAAATAAAGAAAGTGAGGTATAAATGGCACAAGTTGAGATTATAGCTGCTAATCTCAAAGAAAAAAATAATAATATTACTATTGCAAATAAAAAGAAAAGAGTTTGTGCTTATGGTCGTGTAAGTACAGATGATGAAGAACAAATTACAAGTTATAATTCACAAATAAAATATTATACTGAAAAGATTAAATCGAATCCTGATTGGGAATTTGTAGGAATATATGCTGATGAGGGTATTAGTGGAACACAAGTTAAAAATAGAACTGAGTTTCAAAGAATGATAGATGATGCCTTAAATGGTAAGATAGACATTATTCTAGCCAAATCTATTTCAAGATTTGCTAGAAACACTTTAGATACTTTAAAATATTGTAGAGAACTACGAGATAAAAAGGTTGATGTTTATTTTGAAAAGGAAAATATTCATACCATAGATTTAGATAGTGAAATGTTTTTAACTCTTTATAGTGCTTTTGCTCAAGCTGAAAGTGAATCCACTTCTCAAAATGTTAAACTAGGTTTAAAAGCAATGATGAAACGTGGAGAGTATGTTGGAAGTCCTGATTGTTATGGATATGATTGGAACAAAGAAACAAAACAACTAGACATTAACGAAGAACAAGCAGAAGTTGTTAGAATGATTTTTAATTGGTATTGTGATGGTTTAGGTAGTAGAAGAATTATAAGAAAGTTAGAAGAATTAAATATCCCTACTTATAAAGGCAATAAAAGATGGTCTGAAAGTTCTATTATGGGGATTATTCATCAAGAAAAATATGTTGGAGATTTAATTCAAAATAAATCTTACACAGTAAGCCCTATTACCCATAAAACTGTTATCAATCGTGGGGAAAAAGAAAAATACTATGTTAAAGATCATCATACACCTATTATTACAAGAGAAGTTTGGGATAAAGCACAAGAAATAGCTAATAAAAGAAAAGAAGTTCATACAATCAATAAACAAGGTTATTCAAGTAGATTAACCAACAAGTATGCCTTTAGTGGTAAGATTAAATGTGCTTTTTGTGGAACAAATTTCACAAGAAGAAAAAGTTCAAAATCTAAAACTTATACAAAATATAATATTTATTGGACTTGTTATAGAAAAAGAATGTTTGCAGAAGATTGTCCTGATTCAGTTGGTATTAGTGAAACAAAGCTAGAAGAAACTTTTGTTATGATATATAACAATATTATTAAAAATAAGCATAAGACAAAAGAAGTTTTGCTAAAAGCTATTAAAGATGTTATCAATGATAACGATTATCAAGACAAATTAAATAACCTACTTACTGAAAAAGAAACCATAGAAAAAAGATTATCAAAAATAATTGATATGGAATTAGATGATGATTTAGATAGAAAAATTTTATTTATTCAAAAGGAAAAAGAACTTTTAGAACAACTTAATACAGTTAAAAATAAAATTAGCCATTATGAAATGTTATTAGCTGAAAATAAAGGTTTATCTAAACAATTAAAATCTATTGATGAATATTTTGATAATTTCAAAGAATTAAAAACGTTCAATCGTGAAGCTTTTGAAAATATGATTGAATGTATTATTGTAGGAGATTATGATGAAGATGGCAATAAACTACCTAGAGTAGCAAGATTTGTTCTAAAAACAGGCAAAGAATACAAATTTGAGTTATCTAACAATTCAAGTGATAGCAATAGTAATAACACCAAAAATGAGTTGGTGCCATTTGATACAGGGAAGCTGTCCCTGCTTAATAGCACCTGCTAAACCTATTTTAGTTCTCTCGCTTGTTCTTTCTATTTCATTTTGTGATACACTCATTAAAAGTCTTGATACCATTTTTCCATTAGCATTAGTAGTATTGATTTCATCATTAGCACAATCTAGATAAGCATCGTTTTCATCTAAAAAGGTCATTAACTTTTCCCAATCATAAATACTTCTTGTTATTCTATCTAGTTTTAAGGCCACCATAGTATTTATTTTTTTATTTTTGATATCTTCCTTTAATCTCTCAAATTCTGGTCTTAAATTACCTTGTTTAGCACTTATTCCAGCATCTGTATAATAGTCAACTATCTCATAACCTTTGAATTTACAAAATATCTCTAATCTTTCCTTTTGTTCTGGTAAACTAAAACCCTCACGAGCCTGATCTTCAGTGCTTACTCCTACGAAACACATATACCGTATTATTTTAAAACACTAGATATAATCAATTTTGAATACAAAATAAATACCAATATCACTATTGGTACACAAATAAAACAAGAAAAAGTCCATATTGATAAATTAAATATAGTTGTATCATTAGGACTTTAAAATAGCATATTTCAAAAAAATAAGTAATTATTGAATAGAAAAATAGTTTTCACTACTTTAAAAACTATTTTTTATATTATCATTTATAAATGTAACTTAGGTGGTGTAGCATCTATTTTTCTTAATTGTTTTATTTTCCTTAATTGAGTATTGGTTTCAATATTAAATTCATCTTCTAAATTTTCAATTCGTCCATCGCGCCAGTTATATAAATCAGCAATTTCTCCAAATGTATTTAGCATTAATGATATATTTCCATTAGATTTATTAACTAAATTTCTATAAATTTTATCAGTCATAATATTCTCGTCAAAAGCTTTTTTAGAACTGTCTGTTATTTCATTGTATAATTTAATTCTTTTTTTTATAATATGTTTAACAACATCTACATTTTTTCCATACATAGCAGTTATAAAAGAATAACCTTTGTCTTCTAATTCGATTTGTCTAAATTTATCCTCTAATGATAAATCGTCAGCAGTAATTATAGTTTTATCAAACAAATCAAAATACTTACTTATAATTTGTTGAACATAAGCACTGCTACCATTAAGCCAATCAAAGCGATCTATTGCTAAATTTAACATATTGGTTTCTGCATATTTCTTAAATTCTTCCAATATTTCTGCTGAAATTTCAGCAGTTCCTAAATATCTTTTTAATTCTTTTTTTTCATAATACATATCATTAATGCAAGCATCGGTATTTTTAGAAATCTCATTTAATAATATTTCAATATCTTTAAAATTAGATTCGTAAGTTAGAGTATAATTATCTTTTATATAAGATAATATTTTCCTAGAAAATACTAATTCATAATAATGATTAAAAAATTTCTCATCAAATAATTCATTAGGATTATTTGAAAATTTTGTCATTGAGTCGAATTGCATTAATATAGTTTGATTTTCAGTACCAATTCCTTTATCTTGGATATTATGAAGAATCACACTTTTACCTGAACCTCTACCGCCATTTAAAATTATTTTCTTCGAAGAATCTGAGATTATCTCTTTGTTTATTAAATCTACAGGTTCTCTTATAAATTGCTCCATTTTAATTATCTCTTGTGGTCTTATATATTTAACCATTCTAAAACCTCCTTTGTGATAATATTATACCATCAATTCAGCATTTTTTGTTAATTTAGTGCATGAAAAAATTAAATATGTTAATAACTATACTTAATAGTGTATAAATATCTATCTCAAAATATATAATATTTACAATAGTTTGCGAAGAATTTATCCAATATTTTTATCGTTTTATATCAGACATTTTATCCTTATTGACTATAAATATTCTCGTGATACAATATAGTAGAATATGAAAAAATTGTATTAAGTGGTGCTACTTCTAATGTAAGTAGTGCTTTTTTCATATTCAAAAATTTACATCTTCATCAATCATTTTCTTTAAAACTATGACCATACTTGCGAACATAAAATCATTAAACTTTCTAAAATTCATGGCCGAAAACAAAGAAAAATTACATTTAAAAAGTGTGTACGATTGTTAAACATATTTTAGAAGGTCTTTATTTATAAGGGTTTAAAAAAATGACAAAGTAAACGATTGTATAACAATAATTTCAAATGTAAACACTTTGGTGCTAGTATAGATATATAGACACGTAATTCCGAACAATATGATATAATAT
>CAJTKB010000045.1 GCA_910576925.1 uncultured Bacilli bacterium
TATGCAAATAATTTTTTAAATAAGTCTTTTAGTAATAATTTAATTAGTTATAATACTAAGTTTTATATTGTTTCTTATAAAGATTATAAATATAATAATAAAAGTGATATAAAAGGAAATATTAATTATTATATTAATACGGTTGGAATAAATGATGTCTTAAAAAAGCTTAATAAAGAGTTTGAAGTTCGATTTAGTAGTTCTAATGATTTAAGAAAAATGTTTTTAGAACAAAAAAATATAAAAACTGACCTTATTTTAGTAGATAAAAATTCTTATGATATAATTTTTGAATTAGATAAAAGTATAAATAAAGATGATTATAAAATAATATATGAGTTTGATATAAAAAAAGAAATGAGTTCTAATAAAAAGGATAGTAAAAAAAGTGTTTTTAATGTATATATAGGAGGAACAGATTTTACTAATAAATTAGTAGATTTTAATATGATAGTATCCATTAATACTAAAACTAGAGAGGTTTTATTTACATCTATCCCTAGAGATTATTATATAGAGGTTTACGGTAAGGAGGGTAAACGAGATACTTTAAGTTTTATGGGAAGTTATGGTATTACAAATAATATTAAATCATTAGAAAAGCTTTTTGATATTAATATAGATTATTATATGAAAATTAAAGGTGAAAGTTTGGTTAGGATAGTAGATGCCGTTGGTGGTATTAATTATTGTTCTGATACTTCTTTTACTACTACTCATTCTATGGTTTTAAATACATATGATGATAGCCGTGGAAAAAAGTTGTATATTAAGCGTGGTTGTCAAGAGTTAAACGGAATAGAAGCTCTTACAGTTGCTCGTGAGAGAAATGCTTTTATAGGAAGTGATAGAGTAAGACAGGAAAATTGTATCAAGATAATGCTTGCTATATTTGATAGATTTAAAAGTACAAATACTATAACTAATTATAATAGCATTTTGGATTCATTAAGTAATTTATATGAAACTACTATACCAAAATCTGTTATTACTGATAGTTTAAAAGATATTATAGATGGTAATAATTATAATATTACTAGTCAGTCAGTTAATGGTACTGATAGTTATGATTTTGTTTATCTTACTAATTTACAGTCTTATGTGATGGAGCCAGATATGGAGACAGTTAAGATAGCTAAAGAAAAAATAAGTAACTTGAAAAATAACTAGTTTTTTATAAGGGGGATAAGTATTATGAATAAAAAGATAATTTATGTTTTTTTGGTATTATTATGTATGATTATTATATTTTTATTTTCAAGTAAAAATAGCACTATATCAAATGGTATGAGTAAAAAATTAATAAATAGTGGAGTTGTTTTTTATGAAAAAGTATTTGATAAAGAAGTGGATAATAATTATATAGTTAATAAGTTTAATTATCCTATTAGAAAGCTTGCTCATTATAGTATTTACTTTTTACTTGGAATATTTGTTTATAATGTTATTTATTGTATGAAAGTAAAGTATAAGAGTATTATTGCATTTTTAATATGTTTTTTGTATGCTTCGCTTGATGAATTTCATCAATTGTTTGTAAGTGGTAGAACAGGACAATTCCGTGATATCGTAATTGATACATTAGGTGCTTTAACTGCAATAATTATACTTAGTTTATGTTATAAGAAAATAGCAAAAAGAAGTAAAATTAAATTAGCATAACTTTAACTTTTCAATAATAAAAAGAGATAGTAGTAGTTACTATCTATAGTCTTTACAATAATTTGTTGTATCTATAATATATTTTTCTTTATTTTTTTTAATTTTTACTTCACCAAAACATTGATTTTCATAGTTTTTATCAAATATATAAATATTACATTCTCCTGTATATAACTCTTCCATTGAAATAGCAATTTCATTAGTATACATTTTTATATGGCCATTATTTAGACATTCTTTGATGTCTTCTTTTAAAATTTTTTGATTTAATTTATCATAGTCAGGTTTGTACCATTTTGCTGTTATAAATGAGCATATAATATAAAGAATTATAACTGTTGTAATTAAAGAAATTATTAGAGTCTTTTTTGAATTTTTTTGATTTGAATAGCGTACATCATTATCTAACATTTCATTTTTTATTTCCGATTTTAGTCTAGCTAAGTCTATATCATATTCTTCTTTATTCTTATAAAAATTTTTCATAATAAATCACCACTTACTATAACACTAAATATTAACTCAATGATGTTTTTATCACTTTTTAATTTGATATAGAAATGATATCTGCCATCATCTGTTATTACTTTGCTTAAATCATTTGTAAATTTGCCATTATACAAAGTATCATTCTTATGTTTTACTTTCATATGAGTTATTTTTGGAGTTATATATTTCTTATTATAAGAGATGTTTTCATCTATTTGTTTTGAATTGCAACTTTGCCTAATATTATTAGATTTATAAATACACTCAAATTCTTTGATATCTAGTCTTATATCTATTGTATCTAATGTAATATCATTTAATTTGTTTAATTTGTTTTCATATAGAAAGTTGTTTTGAATTGTTTTTGTTTCACTAAAAAGAAGTGGAAAATAATTAATAGTATATTCTTCCTTTAAATAATAATTTAATTTAGTATTGTTTAAAGTTATTTCATAACCGTTACTAAGAAGGTCAGTTTTTTCATATTTATAGTTGAATGCTTTATGAAAAATTGCACTTGATATAAATATTATTATAAGGAATATTAATACACTTATAATATTTCTTTTCATATTATCACCAAATCAATTATAACATAAGTAATATTTAAATATTTATAATAATTAATATATATTTTTAATTAACATTTTGTTTACACTTAAAATTACTCATAAAGTTTGGTAATAAGTTATAGAATATATTAGGTGATATGATGCACAGAAAATATGATAAAGTACTTTTAATAGCTGTAAGTATTTTGCTAATATTTGGACTTGTAATGATTTATTCAGCATCTAGTATTTGGGCAGAATATAAATTTCAGGATAGTTTTCATTATGTAAAACAGCAGGCCTTATTCATTTTTATCGGATTTTTTTTAATTTATCTAATAATGAGAGTTGATTATAATAAATATTATGATAAAGCAAATATTATTTTGAGTATTTGTCTTGTTTTATTAATACTTGTGTTGATACCAGGCATTGGAAAGATTAGAAATGGTAGTCGTAGTTGGTTTGGAATAGGTCCATTTGGAATACAACCAAGCGAATTTGCGAAACTTGGGTTAATTGTTTTTACTAGTAAATATTTAGAGAAGAGTAATAAGTTTTTAAAGAGTTATAAAAAGGGAGTTTTTCCAATACTTGGAGTTATGCTTTTATTTTTTGGCCTTATTATGTTACAACCTGATCTTGGAACAGGATTAGTTCTTGCTGTTACAATTGTTTCTTTACTTTTTATTGCAGGTGTTAATATGAAATTCTTTTTTGGAGTTGGGATACTTGGTGTTATAGGTGTTATTATATTAATTATTATTGCACCATATAGAATGGATAGAATAACGGCTTTTGTTAATCCTTGGAAAGATCCTTTGGGAACTGGCTTTCAAATAATACAATCTCTTTATGCAATAGGTCCAGGAGGACTTCTTGGGAGAGGTTATCTTAAAAGCATTCAAAAACAGTTTTATTTACCTGAACCACAGACAGATTTTATTTTTTCGATTATTGCTGAAGAGTTTGGAATAGTAGGTGCCTTTATTGTTGTAGGACTTTTTGCTATCATTTTACTTCGTGGTGTTAAAATTGCAATCAATGCAAGAGATCCATTTTCTAAATATTTATCATTTGGAATGGTTTTTCAGATGATATTTCAAGCGATTATGAATTTAATGGTTGTTGTAGGACTTATTCCAGTAACAGGTGTTACACTTCCGTTTCTATCTTATGGTGGTAGTTCACTTTTAATAAGTATGGTTAGTGTTGGAATTTTATTAAATATATCTAAATATGAATAGTTAAATTAATAAAAAAATTTTATTGATGCTTTATTTTGTTAAGATAATACTTTTTGTAGTTTCTGAATTTATAAATAGAAATATAGATAAATTCAATTATTTGCTATTTTGTATTACAATTAATTGTGCTCTTTTTGATATTTATGTTATATTGGTTTTATGATGATTGTTTTTATTATTTAATAATAGTACTATAGATAAGCAAAGCTTTATAGTTTAGAGAAAGTAAAACACTTTCTTTTATTTTGCTATTAAGTATGATACAATTATTTTATGTTAATGGAAGGTGAGTAGTAATGGCATATATTAAATTCAAAGAGTTAGCTAAATATTTTGATTTTAAGAAAGAAGTTTTAGAAAGTGAATTAGAAGACTATGCTAGAGAATATATTGATAGTAGAGAGAAATTTCTTCTAGCTTATAAAAATAATAGAGACTATGTTATTTTTACCGATAAGAGAATGATTCTTTTTGATAGAGATGCTTTAGCAGTATATTATAAAAAAGTTCATATTTTTCCTTATGCTTCAATTTCTTCTAGTGCAGTTAATTTTAAACCAGGTAAAGTAGAACTACTATTTAGCTTAAATAGTGGTTATCAGTTGCATATTAATTTTATTGATATGAATCACGATAAAAAAGAAAAGATAAAGTCAATTTATAAGATAATGATGAGTATAGGCTTATGATTATTTTTTTTATCCTTGTTGCGTATAGGTTTTGTCGACTTTTGAAATATTTTGTGTTGACAAAAATATTTTTAGAAGCTTATAATTTTTTACAGAAGAGCGATTAAAAATTAGGAGGGTGATGGATAATGGAAAAAGATAAAATGTGGTATAAAAAAGCAAGTAATTGGTTATATATTTTAGCTTGTATTATATTAGTACCAATACTTATAGCTAATATTTATATTATGTTTCAGTCAAAAACTGAGAAGGATAAAGTTCCTAATGTATTTGGTTATAAACCCTTTATCGTTCTTTCTGGTTCAATGGAAGTTGAAATACATAAAGGCGATTTAGTAGTAACTAAAATGGTTAATCCTAAGACTTTAAAAAAGAAAGATATTATAGCTTTTAGGGATACAGAAGGTACTGTTACTACTCATAGAATTATCGACATAGTAAATGAAAATGGAAAGAAATACTTTATTACTAAAGGTGATAATAATTCAGCTCAAGATCAAAAATTAGTTGAGTTTAAGGATGTTGAAGGAAAATATGTTGGTAGAATACCAGGAGTTGGTTCTATTATGAATAGTTTATCAGAACCTACAACTATTGTTATATTATTACTTGGAATAACTGTAATATTTGTATTAGGATTTATGATTTCAACTAAGAAACAACAAGAATTAGAATATTTGGAATTTAAGAGACAAAAAGAAGAAGAAGCAAAGAAAAGAATAAAAAAAGAAAATTCCAAAAAAAAGGAGTCTAATGAAGACTCACAGTAAATATTGGTAAACACCTTTTTGGGTTTACATATAGATAAAGAAGTAATTCTTCTTTAACAACATTGAAGGGAGGTGAGATAATGAAGAAGAGAAAAATAGTTCTTGCTGCTTTAATTGCTGCTGTTTTAGTTAGTAGTTTTTCAGTAAGTGGAACTTATGCTAGATATGTATCAACTACTACAGGTGCTGATACTGCTAGAGTTGCTAAATGGGGATTTAATAAAGCAAATACAATTAATATTGATTTATTTAAGAATTCTTACTTATCAAGTACTGGTAATACTAATGCTGTAGTATCTGATTCTACTATTAGTGCTGCTAATGATAATATAGAAAAGGTAGTAGCTCCTGGAACTTCTGGTGTTGCTAAAATAGGATTACCTAATTTTGCACCTGAAACTAATTATACTATAGCTTTTGCTGATAATAATTCTAAGGATATTACTAATGGTAAAATAGTATATTATGTTAAAGCAGTTGATTATACTGATGGTACTAAATTTGAAGATGTTGGTTTTACTGATGCAGATAAATGTACTAGCATTAATGATGTGGCTGTAAAACTAAATGATATTTTATCTAAAAAAGTATTTGCTGCAAATACAACTGATGCAAGTAGTTATGTTGTAGGTTGGAAATGGGAATTAGGTGATTCTGTTGATGTTGATGATGCAACTAATATTACTGATACTAAGTTAGGTAATGGACAATCTACTGGTGAACAAGGTAAAGTTGAATTAAAACTTAAGGTTACTTATGCTCAATCTGCAGATGATGCTAAATAAGATATTATTTATTTAGGAAGTTAATTTAACTTCCAAATAAGCCTATGATTGATTAATGCATAGGTTTATTTGAAAATTAAATTATAGGGAAGGAGAAAGTATGAAAAATAATAAAAAGTACGAAGAAGAAAAGGAAGAACGAGAGAGTGATAGAAGAAAACGTATAATTATTTATCTTATAATAATAATTATTATCATACTTTCACTTCTTACGAGTTGTAGTTGTACTTCTAAGTTCTTTGGTAAAATTGGAGATATATTTGGTAATGAAGGAGATTATATAATTGATGAAGATACTGGTGATTTAGAAATTATCCGAAATAAATACTTAAAGTTTGATAAGGATAGTTTAGAAATTTCTTTGGGAGATGATAAAGCTAAACTTAGTTTTAGTTATAAGAATATAGAACCAGATGAGCTTACTTGTAAAACTAGTGATGCTAAGATAGCTACTTGTTATGTATCAGGTAATCACGTGGTAATAATTCCTAAGAAAAAGGGAAAAGTTAAAGTTATTTTGCAAACTAAGGCTAATAATAAAATTTATGAGGCGACAGCGAAAATAGTAATTACTGATAATAATAGATATATTAAGTTATCGAGTACAAGTGGTACTATTAATTTAGCTAAGGAAAAGGAAAAAATTATTTGTTACACATTAGTTGGATTAAGTGGAAAAGTGAGTGCTATTTCAAGTGACGATAGTATTGCTAAGGTTATTGTAGAAGATGGTTATTTTAAGGTAATTGGTTATAAGAAAGGTAAAGTTACAATAACAGTTTCCATTATTTATAATGGAAAGACTTATACTACTTTATACACATTAGATGTAATTGATACAGGCAAAACTAATAATAGTAATAAAGATAATAATAAAGGTAATGAAAGTAGTGGAGAAGGTAGTAATAACAATGGTGGTGAAACTGGATCTACTGGTGGTGTAAATTCTAAGGATAGTGATAATTTGCTTAAAAGTATTAAAGTAAGCTCTGATTCTATTGTATTTGATTTATCTCCTAAGTTTAATTCTAATGAACTTAAATATACTGTTAGAGTTGGAAGTGATATCGACTATGTAAATGTAGAAGCTTTAGCTAGAAGTAATAAAGCAACAATCAAATATAATGGTGAGAGTATTTCTTCTCTTGAAGATTTAGAGTTAGAATATGGTAAAAATACTGTTGTTATTACTGTTACTGCTGAAGATGGATCAACAAAAGATTATGTTGTATATATAGTTAAAGAAAGAGATCCAAGTGATTATTATTTATTAGTTGTAGGAAATAAGGATATAGAAATGCGCGTATCATCAGTAGATAAGAAAAATGGTCCTTTAACTGGTATACGAGAGTTTATTCTAAATACGAATTTATTTTCAGAAGATGTTGAAGTTACTAATTTATCGAATAAGGAAGTAAGAATTTGTTCTAAAATAGAGAATAATTGTGTTACTGTTAGTAGTGATAGTTCTTTAATCGAGGAGTTAAAGTATATTGATAGCAAACAGGAAAAAATACCAAGTTATTTACCATTTGAAATTACTGCTAATGATTCTGGTAAAGCAAAAATACATATTTCTGGTTCTTTTGGTAAAGAAAAAATAGAATTTGATATGAACATAGATATAATTAGAGAATATTATGTTATACTTGATGCTCAAGATGGAGTGTTTACTGATAATTCTAAAGAACAAAGTCCTAAAATATCAAAAAGTGAAGTATTATATTTAAAAGACTATGATATACCTAAAAAAATAGTTAACAATGATAAATGTAAGTATTACAAATTTATTGGTTATAGTAGGACACCTAATGGTAAAGTTGAATTTACTACTACTGATGAAAGTAATAATAAAATTAGTAATATTGATAGTGATATAGTATTAT
>CAJTKB010000046.1 GCA_910576925.1 uncultured Bacilli bacterium
CTAACTTGGACACAATTATTTTTAGTGTCCAACTTCGTTTTTCAATTAACAAATTATTAAATTCAAGAAATAATTAAAAATTATCAAAATAGTTATGTTACACTTTTTAAGTTAATGAATTTATTTTTTAGAGAAGAAATTTTACTTTTTTCAATAGATGTTAACTAGTTAGTTAAGTACTTACATAGGAATTAATTATATCTGAGAGTTCTAAACTTAATTAATTGATAAGTAATTAGTAAAATTTATTGGAGGTGAGAACATGAGAATAATGTTTTATAAGTAGGGCATAAACTTTGATTATGCTAGAATGGAGGCATAATATGTTTGAAATAAAAAATATGGATATTTATATTTATCCAAGATATTTGATTAAAAATTTATCTATAACATTAAATAAGGGAGATAAATTAGCTATTATAGGAGAAGAAGGTAATGGTAAAAGCACATTGCTAAAAGCAATATTAGGAATTTGTGAATATGCAACAATAAATGGAAACATAAATTTTCATAATAATAAAGTTGGATATTTAGAACAAACTGTAAATAATAGTGATTTAACAAAAAAAGTTTTTGATTTTATATTTAAAGATAATACAGATTACTATAATAAAATTAGAAATCTATATAAATATTTAGAAATTTTAAAATTAAATGACATTATTTTAGACCAAACAATAAATACGTTATCAGGCGGAGAAAAAGTAAAAATCAGATTATTAAAGCTTTTATTAGATGAAGTGGATATTTATCTTTTAGATGAACCAACAAATGACTTAGATATTGAAACTCTAGAATGGTTAGAAGATTTTATTAATAATACTAACAAACCTATCATTTATATTTCCCATGATGAAACACTCTTATCAAATACAGCTAATATGATATTACATTTAGAGCAAATAAAAAGAAAGACTGACTGTAGGCATACTTTATTAAAGATAGATTATGAAACCTATGTGAATGAAAGACTTCGTAAAATAGAACATCAAACACAAATAGCGAGATCAGAAAAAAGAGAATATAATAAAAAAACAGAAAAATTACAACAAATAATACAAAAGGTAGAGTATCAACAAAATACTATTTCAAGAAGTGACCCTCATGGAGCTAAACTATTAAAAAAGAAAATGCATAGTTTAAAATCGCAAGAAAAGAAATTAGAAAATATAAATCTAACAGAATTGCCAGATATTGAAGAAGGAATTAACTTTTCTTTTGAAAATATTTCTATACCCACAAACAAAATAATTCTAAAATTAGATATTCCAATTCTTCAAATTAAAAATAAAATATTAGCAAATAATATTACACTAGATGTTGTAGGACCAGAACATATATGTATAATAGGGAAAAATGGTGTGGGTAAAACAACTCTTATAAAAAAAATTTATGAGGAATTATCAAATAGAAAAGATATAAGATTAGGATATATGTCTCAAGTTTATGAGGATATTTTATATAAGTATAAAAATGTTCTTGATTTTATTTCTAAAGAAAAAAGTAAAGAGGAAATTACAAAAGCAAGAATGTATTTAGGCAATATGAAGTTTACTGCTGATGAAATGACTGGAAAAATAACTGATTTAAGTAATGGAAGCAAAGCTAAACTGATACTATTAAAGTTTGTTCTAGATAAATGTGATGTATTACTTTTAGACGAGCCTACAAGAAATGTTAGTCCCTTATCAAATCCTGTTATTAGAAAGGTTTTAAAAGAATTTAAAGGTACAATTATTTCTGTTTCTCACGATAGAAAATATTTATCTGAAGTAATAGATAAAACCTATTTATTGACAGAAAGTGGTCTAATAGAAAATAAACTTTAAAATACAAATTACAATAAATTAGGCAAGCAATTATCCGATAATTGTTTGTCTTTTATGATATAATTAAAATATAAGATAGTAATTCGAAAGTGAGAATAAACAGAAAAAAATTTATTAATGAAAATATTACTTCATTTGTAAAAAAAATAAAAAGTAAAAGTAGAAAAGATATTTGGATTTGTGGTGGAGTTAAAACTATAAATCAATTAGTAAGTCAAAATTTGATTGATGAATATCACATAACTATAATACCTATTATTCTTGGTAATGGAATTAGACTATTTCAGGAAAATAATATTGAAATAAAACTAAAGTTAAAAGAAAGTAATATAGAAAATGGCATTATAACTAATATATATTCAAAAAGATAAATAACAAATTTATACGAAAAATTATTATTTAATTAGTTTAAAAGATAATATTCAAAACTTGCCATATATTCACTCTTATATAATGCATAATAATGAAAGAAAAATAAGTACTATACTTATATAAAATTAGTAATACAAGTAATTAAAAGTTATTAATTTAGAGAAACTAGATACAAAAATAAGAATGTATGTAGATAATAATAAAATTCAAAAGTTAAAACTATCTAATATGTTAAAATGATCTCATTGCAAAATATTTTAAAATATGCTATAATATGCGGGCAGAAAGGGAATAAATTATATGAGAAACATAAAAACTAAATGCGCCTTGTTAGGAATATCAATTATTATTACTAATGCAAGATATATATCAGGCATGAAACCTCTAAAATTAGGTGATAAAACTAGAACGTTAAGTAAAGAAACAGAATTTTTAATACAAAGTAAAAATCTAGATGAAATATATTATACATTAGAAGATAAAAGAGATCTAAATCTATCAGAAGAAGCATTATGTGCCATAAAAGATATTTGTGATAATGAAATAAGAGAAGTATACGAATATTACAATGAAGAGTATATAAATATCTTAGATATCAATGAACTAAATGCAACAGATGCCTATGCAAATTTTGAAAAGATAGAGGAAGCTGATCATAAAAATACAATTTATTATGATGAAGAAAAAAATAGTATAGATTGGGAACATGTCGCTCATAAAATACATTTAAATGGACTAAATTCACCACAGAATGCTGATTTAAAATCAACTGAAAGCCTATCTATAAAAGAAATAAAAGAAAGGTTAAAAAATATGGAATACTTTTTAGAAAAAGTAAAACAAGACTTTCCAGATTACGATGTGAAAGAATTGGCTTGTAAATTAGAAGATTATAGTTTTCTAAAAGGAAAGGTAAAAGATAAAAACAATACAGTTCTTGCTCAAACTTCTCAAGATAGTATAACATACTATATTAATAAAGAGTTAGAAAGTAATTCTAAAGAAATAAAAACAGAAACTGATTATCATGAAGATTTTCATCTTTTCACTAATAGCTGTCAAGACATAATAGAAAACGAAGATATATCAAGCTTATATGGGGGGATTTTTGTACATAGTCCATTTTTTCCGAAATATTATAACAATGAAGAAGCCGATGAATTAGCAATTATAAGATATCAATATACGTTTCTAGAAGAGATCTATGCTGAACTTTATGCTAGTGAAACAGCAAAAGTTAGTCAATCCTCTTACTTTTATTTTGATGAAATATTAAATATCATTCAAGTTGCTTTAGGTCTTGATGAAGAATACCAAATAGATAGTATTCTAAAAGATCTCTTTTATAAAGATCCAATTGCTTTTATTAGACATTTTCCTGTATATGGAGATGACGAAACAAATTATTTTCTAAATAATTTAAGGATGCTTAAAGCATTTGATATTCTACTTCTAGGACCAAATAGACAAAGTTTCTATTTTGATAGTATAGAAAAAAACGGTTTAAAAAATAAAGAGGCTATTATGAATTTTAAATTAATGTCCTTTAGTCAGTTATCTAAAATCTTTTTTCATAATTTAATAATAATAAATGAAAGATATAAAAATGAAATAGAATTTCAAGACAATTGTTATTTAATAAGACTATTTGAAGAAATGCTATATAAAGCTTCCTTTGCTATAGATAATATATATGAGGACCATACAAATACAATGAGTAGTGTAGAAAATAGTTCCTATGAGTTAGAAAAAGAAGATTTCATAAAGTATTTAAGTAGAAAATATAATTTAGCTGAACAGAGACTTATGGATGGATACGAGGCAAGTGTTTGTATGAATTATATAAATACAGATTATGAATTGCCAGAATTCTTTGGAGAAAAAAAGGACTATTATAATAACTTAATGAAATACCTTCAAAATTCTACTACATCTACTCCATATAATATAACGCTTAAAAAAGTAAAATAGAAAAATTAAAAAAATATATTGACATTCCCCTAAGGGTAAGGACTATAGTGCTAAGTGAAAGGAGGAAAGTATGCTTGTAAGCGAGGTAGAAATACTTACTGGATTATCAAAAAAAAGTATTCGCTACTACGAAGAAATGGGACTAATTAAACCAAATAGAAATAAAGAAAATGACTATAGACTCTATAACGAAGAAGACCTAAAAAAGTTAAAAATAATAAAATTTTTAAGAGAATTAGATGTTCCTATAAAAGATATAAAGCTTTTAAATGATAATAAATTAACACTGAAAGAATGTATGGAAGAGAGAATTCATAAAATACAAATTGAAGAAAAAAATTACCAAAGAATCAAAAATATGTGTGAAGAAATATCTAATTCTAATGAAACTTATTCTAAAATAAATATTGAAAAATATTTTAGAGAAATAAAAATATTAAATAAAGAAGGTTTTACAATGAGAAATACAAAAGTAAATAGGGGAAGAAAGATTAGAGGTGCTTGTTTATCAAGTATAATATTTAGTGCCTTTTTCATACTTATATTAGGAATGATTTCGTATTTTCAATTTACTGAATCCGAAAAAATCCCATGGATACTATATGGATTTTTAGTATTTATAATGATATTTCCTATAATAAGTATTAGTTATAACTTAGTTATTAGAATAAAAGAAATAAATAAAGGAGAAGAAGATGAAGCTAGTAAATATTGATTATATTCCAGGATATGAAATAACAGATTCACTTGGAATAGTAAAGGGGCAAGTTGTTCAATCAAAAAATATTGGTCGTGACTTTATGGCTGGAATGAAGACAATTGTAGGAGGAGAAATAGTAGCATATACTGAAATGATTTCTACGGCGAGACAGATTGCTACTAAAAGAATGGTAGACGATGCTAAAAGTCTAGGAGCCGATGCTGTAATTAATATAAGATATGGTTCCTCATCAGTAATGAATGGGGCAGCTGAAATAATAGTTTATGGTACAGCTGTAAAAATAAAAGATAAAAAATAAAACTTTAAGAGGCAGTATATAATAATTTATATATAATAATTTAAGCCTCTTTTTTATTGATTTTTCAATATTTATTTGTTAAGATGATACAAGACTAATAATTCCAACTTAAACACTTTTTTGAGAACAAAATCTCCCTAGGTCCTTATTTATAAGGATTTAGAGAGATTTTTATTTTTAGAAATTTGAGTACTTTTTCTATTTTTTTGTTTGTTTACAGATTTTTTTTAAATTGTTTTCACTAATAATCTCATAGTCAGTTCTAAAGTTAAACTTTTTATGCAAATCATCTGTTAAATCTGTTCTAGTATAATATGGAATATAGTCTCCATCTTTTAAGGTTAAATTCATACTTTTTAATGTATCAATAATATCTCCAACTGTATATTTTTCTTCAAGTTTCTTTTCTAAATATCTATATGTTGTAAGAGATAGAAAACAAATTAAGAAATGAGCTTTTATTGCATCTTCATTTGTATGAAATACAGGTCTAGCATTAAATTCTGTTTTCATTATTCTGAATGATTCTTCTATTTCCCATCTTCTATGATTTACTTTTATGATTTCCTCTACATCATCTTCTAAATTAGTACAAACTGCATATAATCCATCATATTTTGATTCTTCATCTATAATGCTTTGATTGATTGAATAATAAACTTCGTTAGCCACTTCTCCAGTATCTGTCGTATTTAATACTTCTATAAATCTTTTTGGATCGTTTTGTTTCGCTTTTCCTAATTTGGTTGGATTCTTTTCGATTAGTTTTTTCGCTCTTTCTATTTGATTATTTCTTATGTTCTTTTGATATTCTTGATACTTAACTGAATAGGTAATAATTAATCTTTGTTCAAGCCCATCTTCTTTAATCCATCTTTCTTTATAAAATGTTTTATCTTTATATGCTTTAATTAGATTTTCATTAGTTCTTAATTTTTCTATGTTATAAGTCTTATCACTTACTGGTAAGTGCCATCCTTTACTTAAATCAAGTGCTTCTTCTTTTAAAAATTCTTTTAGTTTCTTAATAGATTGTGTAGTAATAAATTTTCTTGTATTAGTATTATTGAATTTTCTATTTGCTTTACTTGCAAGTCCTGCATCTGTACATACTATAATATCTGCTAGTTCAAAATCTTCTATAATTTTTTCTTCTAATGGTTTTAAAGTTACTTGTTCATTCGTATTACCAGGTGTTATTTCACAAGATAAAGGAATACCATCACCATCCATAAACAAACCCATTTGAACTATAGGATTAGGTCTGTTTTCTTTGCTTTTACCATATTTTCTAAAATCATCTTCACATTCAATTTCAAAGAAAAAGTTAGTACAATCGTAATAAAGAATATGATTATTTCTAGATAAATACTTTTTACTATTTTTATAAAGTTCTGATTGAATGAAGTCATTTTCTTTATAAAGAATAGATAAAGATCTTTCTATGTGTTGATAATCAAAATTAGGTTGTTCAAAAAACTTTTTAGATAATTCTAAAGTTTTTAATTTTGATGCAGGAAATAAAATTCTAGCATATATTAGTTTTGATAATATATCATTTAAATCAAATTTAAATTGATATCTATCGGATATGTCTTTACAAATATTATTTAATCCAAGTTTATAATAAATATCTTGTAAGAATAGATAACCAACATTGAAATTGTTATTTTCATTTTTATTTAATAATTTATTTTGGGAATAGGCTTTCATTATAGTTCTAGTGCCTTGTTTTTCTTCTTGTGTTAATTTTTCAGCATATTCTTTAGCCCATAGATAAGGATCTTTGTTGCCAGCTTTAGTTTTAACTTCTTCAAGAGTACCAAGTTTTTCAACAATTTTAGTTGAATGCTTTTTATCAATATAAGTAGATTTAATAACATAAAAGTTTTCAGAATTCTTTGTTTTAGTTATTTTAATTCTCATAAAATCACATACCTTTTAGATATATTATATCAAGTACTCATAAAGTACTCAATATTAAAAATGAAAATTTGACAAAAAAATAACCATTTTATAATGGCTTGAGAGATTTTAATATTTTAAAAGTGTTTAAGTTCCG
>CAJTKB010000047.1 GCA_910576925.1 uncultured Bacilli bacterium
AATTTTTCCGCTTATGTTTCAACAAATTCAAGACATTTTCAAATACTATTGACATGCTTTTTTTTAAAAAAGTTAAAATTTCACAGTTTTTCTGAAATTTTTTTCAAAATGTATCCCTTTATTGATAAGTTGTTGCATTTAACTTTTAAAAATTGCGGTTACCTTTGGAATTTTGTTTTTCACATTTTTCTATTAATTGGTGGAATTTATGTATTCAAACTGGAATTTGAAGAGAATAAAATTATGAACGATTATTGCTCTTCATAGGATATCAATAAAATTCTCTAAAATTTATGAAAATACATTATTTGTAGAAAGGAATAGATAAATTTAAATTTACTTTTTAATTTAGAATTTTTTATTTTGTAAATTATTAAAAGGGGATTCTATAACTTATATATATATGCTATAATTATATTTATAAGAATATGAAGAGGTGCCTCTTATGAAGATATATATATTACAAAGATTTAGAATGTATACATTTTTATTGCCTAAGGTTATTTCTGGTAATTATATTATTACTGATTATAATGAAAGAAATGAAAAAAGATCTCTTTTAAATGTAGAAGAAGAAAATGGCAAATGGGTGATGAAAAGCAATAATGATATTCAGATAATAGAAAATGGTAAGGTAATAGAAAGAGTAGAACTTCAAATATATCGTTTTTATCAAATACTTGTTGGGAAAGATGAATATATAACATTGTATATAGATAAAAGTTATGAAAATAATTTTATATATAAGAAACTTCCTATTAATGGTAGTATTACTATTGGTAATGGTAATAATTTAGATATAATTTATCAATGTCCAATGATTAATAAGAAGCAAGCTATTATTGAATGTGAAAATGGTGTTTATACAATTAAAAATCTTAATACAGGTATTCCTATATATGTAAATGGAAGAAATGTTGAAGAAAAGGTTTTGCAAAAATTAGATGTTGTTTTTATATTGGGGCTTCGTATGACTATATATGGTGATAATATATTGATTAATAATATTAACAATTCAGTTTTTATTTATTCATCTAAACTTGCACAAATATCTAATAATTTTATAACTGGTAATATAAAAAATAATGGAGAAGTGCATACAAGTTTTTATGAAGAAAAGGACTATTATTGGAAGACTCCAGTATTTAGAAGCCAATTTAAGACCTTGCATTTAAAAATTTCTCCACCTCCTATGATAGAGAAAAATGAAAACTCTATAATGATGATGATGATACCTTCTCTTGTTATGAGTAGTACTTCAATTATTACAGTTATAGGTAGTTTTGACAATTTATTTAGTCCGGATCCTAATGTTAAGAAAAGTGCTATTATGTCAATTATTATGTCCGCTAGTATGATATTTGTTAGTATTATATGGCCCTTATTTGAATCATTAGTATCTAAAGCTATTAATAAAATTAGGAATAAGAGAAGACTTGCTAAATTTAAAAAATACTTAAAAAAGAAAAATAAAATACTTCAAGATGCAATCGAAGAGCAAAGATCTATTTTGCAGAATAATAATGTTCCTTTAGAAAGATGTGAAGAGATTATTTTAAATAGAAATAATATGTTATTTTCTAGAAATATTGATAATTATGATTTTTTGAGTATAAGACTTGGTGTTGGAACTATTCCTCTTGACTGTATAATTGATTATCAGGAAGAGGATTATGTTGAAGAAGAAAATAAAATGACTGAAGATATAAGAAAAATTATAAATGATAACAAGTACATTAAAGATGTTCCTGCAACAGTTTCTCTAATTGCTAGAAATAAAGTTGCATTTATATCTGAAAATAATCTTAATAGTCAATATATAATGGGTATTATTTTACAACTTGTTACTCTTCATAGTTATAGTGATTTAAAATTAGTTATTCTAACAAGTAAGAATAATCAAGATTATTATAATTATATAGAAAGACTTCCTCATTTATGGAGTAATGACTATAGTATTCGCTTCTTTGCAACAGATCATAGCGAGGCCCAATCTATTTCAAATTATTTAGAGTTTGAAATAAGTAGACGAAAGGAATCTCAAAATAGTGGAAGGGATAATGCTAATTATATGAGTTATCTACCATACTATTTAATTATTACTGATACAATCGATGAATATAGAAATTTAAAAATACTTCAGGATGTTCTTAAAAGTAATTCTAATTTAGGTTTTAGCACAATGATATTTGATTCTAAGGTTGCAAATGTCCCAATGGAATGTTCATATTTTGTTAATTATTCCAAAAATGATGGGGCTTGTTTTGCAAGTGTTATGCAAGAAGCAGATATAATTCATTTTGTGCCTGAATTTTTAGATGAAAAAAAGGTTAATCTTTCTAGAAGTTTGTCTTATCTTGCTAATATTCCTGTAAAAACTAATACAACTATTATTGGTAATTTGCCAGATAAATATGGTTTTTTAGAAATGTATGATGTTGGTAAAGTGGAGCAGTTAAATATAGTAAATAGATGGAAAAATTCAAATATTGTTAATAGTTTAGCAGCACCTGTTGGAATAGATGCTACTGGTAATTTAATAAATTTGGATTTACACGAAAAGTATCATGGACCTCATGGATTAGTTGCTGGTATGACAGGTTCTGGAAAGAGTGAGTTCATAATTACTTATATATTATCTCTTGCTATTAATTATAATCCAGATGAAGTTCAGTTTGTTTTAATTGATTATAAAGGTGGTGGACTTGCAGGAGCTTTTGAAAATCGTAGTCTTAATATTAGACTTCCTCATTTAGTTGGAACAATTACTAACCTTGATAAGGCGTCTATGAAGAGAACTTTAGTATCAATTGATAGTGAAGTTAAGAGACGACAAAGAGTTTTTAATGCAGCAAAAGAAAAATTAAATATTGGTACTATTGATATTTATAAGTATCAAAAATTATATAGAGATGGTAAACTTGAATCTCCTATATCTCATTTATTTATTATATGTGATGAGTTTGCAGAACTTAAAGCTCAACAGCCAGAGTTTATGGATCAGTTAATTTCTATAGCACGTATTGGGCGTAGTCTTGGAGTACATCTTATACTAGCTACCCAAAAACCTAGTGGAGTTGTTGACGATCAAATTTGGTCCAATTCTAAATTTAAGGTATGTTGTAAAGTTCAAACGGCAGAAGATAGTAAAGAAATGTTACAAAAACCTGATGCTGCATATATAAAAGAAGCCGGAAGATTCTATTTACAAGTTGGATATGATGAATATTATATTTTGGGACAATCTGCTTATTCTGGTTCACAATATGTTCCATTTGAAAAGGCTAGGAGTAAAGTAGATAATGCCATAGATTTTGTTAATGAAGTAGGTCAAATTATTAGAAGTATAGAGGAAAGCACAGATGTTGGTCCTAATAAAATAGAAAATTTAGGTGAGGAACTTAAAAATGTACTTAAGTATATAATTGATGTGGCCACAAAGCAAGGATATAAAGAAAGCAATTTATGGTTACCTAATGTCCCATCAACAATTTATATTGAAAATGTAAGAGCAAAATATAAACCAACCGATTATGCTTGTGTATTAAATCCTGTACTTGGGGAATATGATAATCCTAAGCAACAATTACAAGGAATTGTTAGACTTCCTATTACAAATGGTGGTAATACAGCTATTATTGGTATGACTGGCAGTGGAAAAACTACGTTGTTGTCTACTTTAATTTATTCTATTATTACTACTCATGATTCTAGTGAAGTTAATTTTTATATTATTGATTTAGGAGCTGAAACATTAAAAAATTATATGAAAGCACCACAAGTTGGGGATGTCCTTCTAATTAATGATGGAGAAAAAATTGTCAGATTATTTAAAATCCTTCAAAAGGAGAATAAAAGAAGAAAAAAGATCTTTTCTAATTATGGTGGTAGTTATGAGAGCTTTTGTAGACTTTCTGGTCAAAGAATGCCTAATATAATTGTTTTAATAAATGGTATGGAAGTATTTAAAGAACAATTTGATGAATTATTTGATGAAATATTTATACCTCTTACTAGAGATTGTAGTAAGAATGGTATTACTATAGTGTTCTCAGGAACTGCTCCTTCTTCTTTAGAGTTTAGAATTGCTAATAATTTCCCTCAACGAATTTGTTTACAACTACTTGATCCAACAGATTATTATATGGTAGTTGATAGGACTGATGTGATTCCTTCTAATTGTCCAGGTAGAGGACTTTTTAGAATAAATGATTCCGTATTTGAGTTCCAAACAGCGCTTATATTTGAAGAGCAAGATTTATATCAGAATTTAGATTATATATTTAAAGAGTTAGCTACTAAAGTACCACAAGTATCACCAGTTCCAGATTTACCTAATATTGTTAGAATTAATAAATACTTGTCTCTTGAAAAAAGTATTGATAATATTATCCTTGGACTTGAGATTGAAACTGCCCAATTGTATTCATATGATTTTTCTAAATTTATTACAATGATTTCTGGAAATACATTTGGAGACTTCACAACATTTTTACAAAGCTTGCTTAAAATATTTGATACTGTAAATGGATGTCATCCAATAGTTTTAAACACTTTTCAGGGATTTGAGTTTGATGAATATCAAAATATAAAAGTGTATAGTTCTAACTTTAATAAGTTAGTTCCAGTATTATGTAATAATATGCAAAAATATGTTGGAGATAATGAAGTTAAAGATAAAGTTCCAATATTTATATTTGGCTATACAACACTTGAGAAACATTTAAAAGAGAATAAAAATGATGATGCTAAAAGTTTGTCAGATTTAATGGATGTTGCTATAAAAACAAATGTTTATAAATTTATTTTAATTGATATAGATAGTAATTTTTCATTCATCAAGAAGCAGAGCTGGTATGAAAACTTGGATACCGATTATGGTATATTTGTTGGTAGTGATTTCTTTGATCAACATATTTTCCCAGCAAAAAGAGAATATGGTGTATATGATGAGCAAGATCCGAATGATCAAATAGTTGTAGTTGATTCTGGAGATAGAGTAAATATTAAGTTTGCAAAGTAGGTGATTTTATGGATAAAATATTAGTAACAGTTTATGCTGCTACAATTGATGAGAGCTTTGATATATTTATTCCTATTAATTTAAATGTTAAAGTAGCAACTGATTTGATTCAAAAAGTAATAAATGGATTGTCAGATGAAAATTATATTATTAATCAGAATGCCCTTTTATATGATGCTATATCAGGATATGTTATAAATCTTAATAATATTGTTAAAGATTCTGGTATGGTAAATGGTTCTAAATTATTACTTATTTAGAAAATTGGACTAGTATAATAATACTAGCCTTTTTTGTTATTGTAAGGTTTATAGCTTATAAATGAATTATTTTATTATTTTTTTATAGTGTGTGCTGTAATAATTGTATAACTATATGAGTTAATAGTTATTTTGATATTATCGATTTCACAATACCAGTTTTTGCCCCTTTTATAAATATTACATTTTTTATCTAATATTTTGTTTTTACAATATTCAACTATATTATTAGTATTTAATTTAATATTATTTTTAATTCTTTCAATACCCATTTCAGTAGTATGTAATTTATCTAAATTTAATAATAATATTTCTTTGTTCATATAATTTTTACTCCATTTCTTTTATTAATTAGTAATTATTTTATATATTATACTATTATTTTATAAAATGATAGGGTATTGGAATCCTTTTGAAAAATCTTTTTGATCTACTATGGATGTTTTTTATAAATATTATTATATTCACTCATCTTGCAAATTAAAATATATAATTTTTGATGTATTTATTATAACAATAAAAAGACTTTTTATAAGTCCTATAAATTTAATATATTTTCTGTCTTTTTTAGGATATATGATAACTTATATAAATAATTAGTCATTATAAATAATATGATAAGGATATCCCTTCTTATCTATATTATTTAAATTCAAATTAAGATCTTTTGCAACTTTAATCAGATTATCATATTCTTTTATTGCATTTTCATCATATTTTTTTACTTCTATTTCTATAAAGTATCCAAGATTATCAACATAATCTAAAGAAACTTCATACTTATTTAAATAAAAATACGTATTTCTTACTTTATTTACTATGGCAATCTTTTCTAATCCTAATATTTGAAATATTTTATCTAAGTTTTTATCATTATCAATTTCTACTTCATATTCATCACAGTAAATATTGTCATACCAATTTTTATAATTTAAAATTTTTTTATTGCCTCTTATACCAATTCTAAGCCATTCATTTATTGCCTTTTTATTATCTTTTAAAAACTTTCTATGTAATGGTTGATAATATGTATCTAATTGTTTATTATTTTTTAAAAATTCAGCTTTATTTTTCATTGTGCTTTCAATAGAAATAAATTCTTCTTTGGATAATTTAATTTTAATTTCAGTTTCAATATCATTTTTTTGATTATCTCCATAAATCAAATATCCAACACTTACTTCTAATATTTCACTTATTTTTAATAGTATTTCTAAATTAGGTTCTGTTCTATTAGCTTCCCAACTAGAAATTGCTTTATCAGTTACAAAAAGCTTATTTGCTAATTGTTGCTGTGTCATATTTTTTTCTTTTCTTAATTTTGCTATTCGATTTCCTAAATTCATTTTTATCACCAATTAAATTATATCAAGAGAATATAATATATTTTATCTATAATTTGTAGAGTTATAGATTATTTTTTAGTGAGCATTTTTTAAGATGTGATTTATTAACTCCTATAACTTTCTTTAGAATAGGAATTTTACTAATAATTTCATATATTAATATTGTTATTATAAAACTTCCTAAAATAGTTATACTTATTTGTAAAATAATATTATTCACAAACATTAAACAATAATAACCAATCATTACTAAAATTGTTTGATGTAATATATATATTGGAAATGATGCTTTTTTAAAGTAATTAGTTATTTTATTTTCTTTATTTAAAAATAATCTCCCTATAATTATGCAAGACAGTATTCCAAGCCGCTAAATTTCAAGTAGAAAGTGGAAATTTTTCTAAAAAAGTGTAAAGTAATGCTA
>CAJTKB010000048.1 GCA_910576925.1 uncultured Bacilli bacterium
CCTATAAAGTAGGTCTCTCTTTTTTTGAAAGTCCACTTTATAGGTTACATTTTAAAAATAATATTAGATATTTTGTTATATTTTTTTTAACTGTACTTTTTCTTGGAGTTTTCATTTATATATTTAAATCTGAGATTATAAATATTGATAATACAGTTTATCATTATATTGTAGAAAATATCAGAGGTGACAGACTAACAGAAGTTATGAAAATTATAACAATGTTCGGAAGTAGTATAGCAGTTATATTAGTGTGTCTTTTTGCATTGATTTTTATTAAAAATAAAAAAATAGGTCTTTTAGTTTGTCTTAATCCATTATTAGCTACCTTTATTAATCAGGTTTTAAAATTTATTGTTGCTAGAAAAAGACCAACAGAATTTTTTTTGATAATAGAGAGGGGATTTAGTTTTCCTTCAGGCCACTCTATGGTATCTGTTTCTCTTTATGGTTTTATTATTTATCTTATTTATACAAGAATTAAAGGTAGGAAGAAATATCTTTTTATAACAGTACTTGTTTTGTTAACTTTACTTATTATGTTTTCTAGAATATATCTTGGCGTACATTATTTAAGTGATGTTGTAGCAGGTGGAGTGATTTCAATATCTTATTTAATTACATATATAAAGGTATTAAATACTTATTTAAAGAGGAGAAGTAAATGAAAAGTAAAAATATTATTGATAGTTTTAAGTATGCATTTAGTGGCTTAATTTATGGTATTAGAAATGAAAGAAATATAAAAGTACATTTTTCTATAATGCTAATTGTTATTTTTATGGGGATTTTATTTAAAATTAATTTAATAGAATGGAGTATTTGCATAATCTTATTTGGAATGGTTATATCATTAGAGTATGTAAATACTGCTATTGAAAGTGTAGTAAATATTTGTAGTCCTGAAAAAAATGAATTAGCTAAAATATCTAAAGATATGGCAGCTTCAGCAGTAGTAGTGGTAGCTATAGTATCTTTGATAGTTGGTATGATTATTTTCTTACCAAAAATATTGGAATCTATTATATAAATACTAAAAAAGCCTTGAAACTTACAAATTAAGGTATATGAGTGACTTTTACAGGATAGTAATCTATAATATTGGCGTGTTGTCGAATTATGTAAAAAAGAGATGTATTATAAGAAAAGGTATGCTATAATGAAAATATGCATAATGACGGGGAGGTTAATTATGGAAAATAGAAAAAATTTAACAGGATATCCACATATAGATAAGAATTGGATGAAATATTATAATGATAAACAGAAGGAAATTATTATACCGAACAATATGAATATTGTAGATTATCTTAAGGAGAAAAATAAAAATAATGGTTCAATTGTAGCTGAAGAGTATTACTTAAGAGATATTACTTATGGTGAACTTTTTCATAGGAGTGATTTAGCTGCTAGAGCATTATCACAAGTAGGGGTTAGTCAGGGAAACAAAATTATGTATTTTGAATCAAATATACCTGAAGCTGGTCAAATGTGGTTTGGTGCAACTGATTTGGGAGCAATTTCTGACTTTGTTGATCCAAGACCAGATGGAATGAATGAAGAAGTTAATGCAAAAAAAATATTAGAAGTATTAAGGTTTGAAAAACCTAAATACATTGTTGCTTTAGACTATAGCTATTTATCTATGTTGAAGCCTATTGAAAATGAACTTAAAGAGCTAGGTATCGATACTGTAATTATAGTTAGTGCAAGTGACTCTATGACAGAAGATGGAAAATTAGATTATTTATTAGATGTTGCTAGATATAATCAATTAGCAAATTCTAGAAAAGATAATGGAAATCAAATGAGTGATAAAGATGCAGTGATTAATAGATTTTTAATGGATAAAAAGGTAAATGAAGAAATAGATGCTGTTATAAAAAAATCTCCATTAAAAATTGTTAAATATAAAGATTTAGTAAGAGAATGTAAAAATTCACATTATACAAAGATTAGTGATGGAGATTTAGTTAATTATATTGGTCATACATCTGGTACTAGTGGTTCTAGACCAAAACCTATTGCACTTACTAATAGAGAAGGTATAGCTTTAATGGAACAATGTGAAAAAGCAGGATTTAGTCCTAAATATGGAGAAAGAGCATTTCATTTACTTCCATTCTTTGCACCTGCAGGAGCATATAGCAATTATTTAGTTAATTTGAGTACTGGTGCTACTACAGTTGATGTATCAGAATTTTATATAGGTGATTTTGGATATTTAATACCTAAATACAAACCTAATTATATTTTAGCTACTCCAGCCTGGATTTCTTTACTACCAAATTACGAACCTTTAAAAAATGAAGATTTATCATATATAAATAAGATAATTTTAGTAGGGGATGCTGCAAAAGGTGAAGACATTGCTAAAATAAATGAGTGGTTGAGGAAACATAATAGTTCTGCTGCTGTTGAAATTGCTCATGGTATGAGTGAACTTGGCGGATGTGGAAGTTATGCAACAGGGGAGTATAATAAACCAAATTCTATTGGTATACCTTTACCTTCTACAATATATGGAATAGTAGATCCTGATATAAAGGAGTGCTTAGTTCCACTTCGTTTTGAAGAAGGTAAAGAAAGATTAAAAGGTGAATTAGTTATTCATGCTCCTAATATGACTGATGGAATGCTTGGAAGTAATGTAATAGTATCTCATCATGAAATGGATGGTAAACTTTATATTAGAACTGGTGATGAAGTTGAAATGGATAGAGATGGTATATTCTATTATAATGATAGGCTAGATAGATCATTTACAAGAATTGATGGTTTCAAGGTTAAACCGTTTGAAATAGATCCAGTAATCGAGGCTAATAAGTATGTTAAATATGCTGCAGTTACAGGATACTTTGATGAGAGAAAAAATGGAAAGATGCCAGTTTGCCACATTGTTTTAAATGATGAGTATTTAGAAGCAGATCCAATAGATATTGTAAATGATATTGTTTACAATACTATTATGAACGGTTCTGATATGTCATCAAGACAAATTCCTTCTAAATTTAAGATAGTGGATAGTTTTCCATATACAAAAAATAACAAAATAGATTATAAAAGATTAGCTCAAGGAGAGTCTGATGGAGTAGAAGTTTGCGTTGATATAGATGAGACTAATTTAGCAGTTGGTAATATTAATATATATCTTGGGGGTAAAAGTAAAGTGTTGAAATTAAAATAAGAGAGGTTGGTTATTTTATGGAAAACGTTGAGGGCTTTTTACTAATTAATTTATATGCACTTATACTTATAATTTTTATAAGTATAGTGTTTTTTTGTAAAGAAAGATTAAATAAATTTGAAGATAAGCTATATGGTCATTTTTTAATATATAGTGTGGTTGTTAATTTATCAGGGCTTTTATTGGGGTTTTTGGTAGTTCCAGAGTATAATGTTCCAATGGTACTACAACTTATTGTTAATAAAATATATTTGATTGCTTTATTATTTTGGATAAATGCGTTAACAGCATACACGCTGTATGCTTCATCAGATAAGAAAGATAATTTCGATAAAAAATTAAAAGTTTTTTGGGGATTTAACTTTTTAAATATTATAATGGCACTTATATTACCAATGAATATAGCTATTAAAGGAAATTCAGCTGTTCCAGAAGGATTAGCTTATATGTATGCTTATTCTGTATTTTTTGTAGAATTTTTATTTCAAATAGCTTGTGTTATTAGACATCCTAAGAATTTAATAAATAAAAAGTTTGTTCCAATATATATTTTAGCAACCCTTGGTACTGCTGTAATAGTTAATCAGATGATAAATCCAGAAATGAATTATTTGATAAATCCTTTGTTTATTTTTATAGCAATTGTTATGTATCATACTATAGAAAACCCAGATGTAAAAATGATAGAAGAGCTAAATATTGCTAAAGGAGAAGCAGAACGTGCTAATAGTGCTAAAACCGAATTTCTTGCTAATATGTCTCACGAAATTAGAACTCCCCTTAATGCTATAACAGGATTTAGTCAAGCTCTTGCTGAAGAAGAGGGAATGCCAGAGGCTGCTAAAGAAGATATAAAAGATATAATAATGGCTTCTAATAGTCTTTTAGAGATAGTAAATGGAGTACTTGATATTTCTAAGATAGAGGCAAATAAAATTGAAATTATTAATAAGACTTATGATCCATATGTGATGTTTAAAGAATTAGAAAGTCTAACTAAGATTAGAATCGGTGAGAAGCCAATAGATTTTAATGTATATATTGATGCAACAATACCAGAAAGATTATTTGGAGATCATGTTAGAGTTAAACAAATTATTTTAAATTTACTTACTAACGCTGCTAAATATACAGAAGAAGGTAAAATAGATTTTAAAATTAGTTCTGTAATCAGGGAAGATATTTGTAGATTAATTATCTCAGTAGAAGATTCTGGACGTGGTATAAAAAGTGACAAGATAGATAAATTATTTACTAAGTTTAATAGATTAGATGAAGAAGAAAACATAACAATAGAAGGAACTGGTTTAGGACTTGCAATAACAAAGAAACTTTTAGAAATGATGAATGGTAAGATTACAGTACAAAGTGTATATGGACAAGGTTCTAAATTTACAGCTTTTATTGATCAAAAGATAGTAACCGATGAAGATGTGTTAGAAAAAGAAATAGAAGACGCCGAAGAAGAGATAGAAGTATTAACTGATGAGGTTGAGATAGTAAAGAGAAAAGTATTAATAGTAGACGATAATAAACTGAATTTAAAAGTAGCAGAGAAGCTTCTTAGTAAGTATCCGCTTGTGATTAGTGTAGTACAAAGTGGTATGGAGTGTATTGAACTAGTAAAGAAAGAGGAGTTTGACTTAATATTATTAGACGATATGATGCCTAAGATGAGTGGAAAAGATACATTAGTTAAATTAAAAGAAATAAATGGTTTTGATATTCCAACTATTGCACTTACTGCTAATGCTCTATCAGGTATGAGAGAGGAGTATTTATCATTTGGATTTGATGATTACTTAGCAAAACCAATTGAAAAGGTGGAGCTTGAAATGATATTAAAAAAATATTTAGATATATAGGAGTTTTTATGAAAGATAAAGAGTTTTTAATTCAAAATGGAATAAATGTTGATAAAAGTTTAGAATTATTTGGAGATATGGATACATATAATGAAACACTTAAAGTATTTATAGAGGAGATAAAGACTAAAAAAGATAATTTAAAGAAATATAAAGAAGTATCTGATATGGCAAATTATGCAATCTATGCTCATTCAATTAAAAGTGATGCTAGATATTTTGGCTTTGAAACTTTGACTGCTCTTGCCTTAAATCATGAGATGGCTGGTAAGAATAATGATATGTATTATGTTATGGAACATTATTCTGAGTTTATGAATGAAATACTTAGAATAGAGAGAATTGTTAATGAGTATATGAATATACCTATTGAATATTTAGATGATGAAGTAGTAATAAGAGATGAAGTTATACTTGTGGTTGATGATTCATTAGTTATTAAGAAGTTTATTGAAAGTATTTTTCATGATAAATATCAAGTAATAATGGCTGCAGATGGAAATGAAGCGATTAATTTATTAAATACTAATCCTAAAATAGATAAAATGCTATTGGATCTTAATATGCCTAATGTTAATGGATTTGATGTCTTAAATTATATGCTTGCAAATAATTTATTTAATAAAGTAGCAGTAACTGTTATAACTGGTATTGATGATAAGACAATTATGGAAGGAGCTAAAAGGTATCCGATTAAAGGCTTCTTATTAAAACCATTTAATGAAAGAGATATAAGAGGAGCAGTAGAAGAGTAAATGCCTTAGAGAAAAAAATAAAAACAGTATAGTTGAGATTAATTATCTTCAAAATACTGTTTTTTATTTAAATATAATATCATTCCTAAGTAGATACTTACTGCTGGGGATATTAAAATATGACCTGATGTCTCACTTATAGTAATAAATAATATAAATGATAATAGATAAGCCTTTTTTAGTCTGGACTTATATCCATAATAGATTATTATACTTATAATTAATAATAATCCAATAAGACCATACTTATAGAAAATATCAAACAAATCAATTTCAACATCTTTTCTATTTATATCATATTTTAATCCGAATATCTTTTCATATAGTGAACTTTTTAAGTATGTATCTTGATTTTTATTTACAAAGCTGAATCTATCGTTAAAAATAACTTTGTTTATTCCTTCTAATGAGATAATATTTTTTATTTTGAAAAATTTAGCTTGTACAATAACATTTTTATAAGCTGTTGTATTTGTAATTAAGAAAACGCTTCCAATACAAGTTGCTAATATTAATGAAGAAATTATAACTTTTACTTTAGTAGTTTTACTTTTAAAAAATAGGCTAAATGGTTTATATAGAAAGTAGAATGTTGTTAAAAGTAAGCCCCCAAGCATTACTTTAGTACCAGTTAACATACTCATAATAAATGTTAGTATTATTAATATATTTGTTAAAATATATTTTTTTTTAGTTAATAAATTATTAATGGTAAGCGGTAGGAGAATAATTACTATAGCACTTAATTCATTTATAGAATTAAATAATCCCTTAAAGCCTTCTTTTTTAACACCTTCCTCATATATGACATCGCCAAGATTAAAGATATAGCACAATAAAAATAGTAAAATATAAAGAAAATTAGTTATAGAAATATATTTATTGTTAATATTTCCTTTATAATTTATAAAAAATATTGTAGTAAATGGTAAGTAAAATAATTTAAAAGTATAACTAATAGAATTTATAATTGAGTATTTATAATATAATAGATAACTTGTAAAATAAATAAACATAATAGTTGTAAGTAGTAATGTAAGTTTTAAATTATTTTTATATTTTATATTGTATAAAATGATACCTATAAGAAATATACCTCTAATAATAATATGAAT
>CAJTKB010000049.1 GCA_910576925.1 uncultured Bacilli bacterium
TTTTGAGACATTTTCAAATACTAACACTTAAGACATTATCATAAATTAATCATACTTTTTTTCTCAAATTATAGCAAACTACTTTACAAAATGCAAAAAATCTGATATAATGTGTACCTAATAAGAGGGGGTAATACTTATGGATTTATTAGCAATGATGCAAAAAGAAATTGAAGAACTTCAATTAGTAGATAAAGTAGCTATTAAAGATCATATTTATCGTAGAACTGGGGAAATATTTAAATATGATCCAGCTTGGACATTTGCTTCTGATGAAAGAGAAAAACTAAGACAAAAGCGTGTTGATATAAGAAATATCTCAGATTTATATATTACTTGTTATTCTTGGGCTTATATGTTTAAAGATTTATTGGCTTCCTTTCTTATTCCTGCTGTAGTTAAAATAAAAGATGATCATGCTTATGTAGAATCATATATATACGGAGAAACCTATTTTAGTGATTTAATGTTAAATTTAGAAGATATAAAAAGAATAAAATTTGGCATGAAAAGTATTCATAATTTTCGATTAACAAATAATAAACTTTATCAAGCAAGTAATAGTATTAATATAAATAACTCAAGTGATACAAATTCATTTAATACAGAAATACTTCTAGAACAGTTTAAGCAAAGATTAGATAATTTAAAATCAAAAATGAATTATGATCAATATGTTTATCAAACTTTTAAAATAGCAGAAATTTTTATAAATAATTTCTTTTCAAAACCAAATATTGGTTTTATTTCAGGAATAAAGTTTATTTGTCATTTACTACAGACTTTTATATCAAACAATTATGCACCTTATAATACTCACTTTTTTGATGTTGAAAGGGGTGTTTATAAAGAAATTTATTCTATTCCTTTAAATGAAAATATTAAGTATTTTGCTTATGAACAAAATGATGATGGTATATATAAGCTACATGAGGTTTCTAAAGAAACTATAGATTCATATATGAATACATTTTATTCTATGCGTTCTTATAATCTAGTACTTCAGAAAAAAGCGCAATTTAATCGCAAAGAAGTAACAAAACCAATATTTATGACAAAAGATGAATATATTAAAATAAAGAAAAAATAATAAGCAAATTATTTTTAGTGGGGTTTTTATGAATATATTAGAAATGTTAAAAAATGAAATCAAAAGTTTAAAAATAAATGATAAATATAAAATAGCGCGATATCTTTATATTAGAACAGGCGAAATTTTTAATTATGATCCAATATATGTATTTTCGCCTGAAGAAATAAAAGATCTTATAAAGAAAAAAAGAATTAATAGTAGAATGGTTACATCTTTTGATATTGTCTGCTTTGCTTGGACACATTTATATGCAGAATTATTAAAAAACTTTAATATTGATTATCAAATCATAATGAATGATAAACATTCAGCTATTATTGTTATTATTGATAATAAGTTGTTTTTGGCAGATCTGACTAATAGAAATATAGATATATCAGGAATCAAATTTGGTAGAAAAATTCAAAACTTTTATCAGCTTTCAAAGAATCCAAATGAAAAAAAATTCAGCTTTGAACAAATAGATAATGAGATTTATATTAAGGGAATTCAATTAGAAAAAGTTATTAGCAAATTAAAATATAAGACTAATGCTTTAAAGGATAAAATGTCAATAGATGAATATAACTATTTTATTTTAAATTTAATACAAAAAATAGTTAATATACCAAGAGAAAATATTGGTTTTATGAGCGGAATAGTATTTATATCTGAATTAATAAAAGAGTTTGGAATTAATAATAGTGCGTTTCACAACATCCATTTTTTTGATATAGAAAAGAAAATATTTATTGATGTTTATGAAACTTCTATAAATGATTCTAGTCATTATTTTGCTTATCAAATGCAAAATAAAAATTATAAGTTACAAGAAATATCAAAAGAAGAAGTTATGGACTTTTATAATCAATATTTATTTAATGAAAATTCTACTTTGACAGATAATTCATTTGTAAAAGGCCCTAAAAAGATATAGCTTTATTTATATAGATTTTAAAAAGGAGAAATTATATATGAAAATTGATCAAAGTCTTTTAAATACAATTTATGATAAATTTAATTCTTTTAATATAGATCCATATTTATTACAAAATCATAAAGATTTATTCAATTTATTTTATATGGTGGATACAATGACTGATTGGAATAATTATAGTGATCTATCTCCGTTACAAAAACAATTTTCAAAAAAAGCGACATTGCGCCTAGCAAGTAAATTTTTATATTCATTAAACTCGCAGTATAAAACAAAATTTATAATAGATTATGCTAAAAATAAATTGACACAGGTTAATATCACATCTGGAAAATATATCAGGGATCTTTCATTAAATTGTTATGAAATATTTTATCCCAATGATTCTAACATAAATGATTTTTCTGCGTTAATTCATGAATATATTCACCATCTTGCTGCTAAATTTCCAAAATTAAAAAATGATACATCAAGTTATAATGTATACTCAGAGACATTAAGTATATTAGGTGAATTAAAAAGTCTGGATTTTTTAGAACAATATGGTTTCCCAATAACCCAAATAAATATATATAAATCTTACATAAGAAAATTACATCAAAATAATCTTAATAGTTTTCTATTTGCCGAACCTTTATTAGATATATATCTTTCTGGACAAAAATTAAATGAAGAAATAATAAATGAATTGCTAAATTCAAACTCACAGTATAAATTAATAGGAAAATATGGAGTGATTAATAATATTTATCGTTTAATAGAAGATGATTTAGCACATTCCTTATCCTATAAACATCCATTAGGAATGATTAAAGCTGCTAGCATGCATCAAGACAGAATATCTAATAAAGATTTTTCAAAACTGATTGATACAATAAACTTAATGGAGATCAATGATTTTGAAATGATGCTGCCACAAAAAAGCAAGATAGAACTTGCTAATGATACAATAAAGGAATTCAGTTTTAAAAAAGTGAGATAGTAACAAGTACTATTACAATTTAGTTCATTTTTAGTTTTTCTATACTTCCAAACTTTGAATAGGATAATGTTAATTTATAATCTGTGATAGTCTGATTAAAATATTTGAAGTAATTAGTCATATCCATATCTATTTCATAAACTCTACCTTGTTCATCTACTTTTGCAATAATCTTATTAGTATTATCATCAAGATCTGTCTCTTCATTATTAAATATTCTTAACATTGAACTTGTACTTATTTCGTAATTATAATCTTTAGATTCATTATCTAAGTATTCTACAAAAGAAGTGTATGTTGCACTAGAAAACAATTTATTTAAATTTGTACTATTTATTAATATTTCAAAGTCAATGGGAGATGAAGTAGGATTATATTCTAATGTATTAGGATTTTTCAAATAATAAATATCATCATTTGCATAATATTTTGCTGCTTTTTCTCCACTCATCATAAATTCTATTGTATTATTAAATCTATCTCCTTCATAAATTGTTGTAATATTATTAACTGTTTTTTTATAAACAAAATGGTAATTATTTTTGCTAATATCATTTAGTTTGAAACTGTGATTATAACCTGAATTAAATCTGGTTAATTGCTTACTATTTTTACTATTAGCTCCTCTTAAAAGTACTACTATAAATATGAAAAATATAATATAAAATATAAAGAAGAATAGTTGTTTTGTATTAGAGCTACCTTGTAATAATTCATCTCTGTTGTTATTTTCATTATTCTTTCTACTCATAAATTTCTCCTATTAAATTATCTTTACATCCTCTTATATAATCTTTAGCGAGCATTTTCTTTTTACCTTCTAATTGAAGAGAAGTGATAACATAGATAAAGTCTTTAGTATTTACTCCTATTCCATCTTTATATAATTTTACTATTTCGCCAGGAATTCCTTTAGCTTTATCGTTTGTAATATATCCATCATAAATTTTTACTATCTTTTTATTTAGTTTAGTATAACAAGCAGGTGTTGGGGATAGTGCTCTTACTTTATTAAATACTTCTTTACAGCTTTTTGAAAAATCAAGATGTTCTTCTTCTCTTTTAATATTATAAGCATATATTACTTCTTTTTCGTCCTGTTTTATTCTTTCGTTTGTCTTGTTAAAAATACTAGGCAGAGTTTTATTTAATAAGTCTCTTCCTAAAATACTTAATTTATTTGTTAATGTTTCTAAATTATCAGAATCATCTATTTTTAGGCTTTCTTGTTTTATGATATCTCCATTATCCATTAATTTATCCATATACATAATAGTAATTCCAGTTTCAGAATCACCATTTATTATAGCTCTTTGAATAGGAGCTCCTCCTCTATACTTAGGAAGAAGAGAGGCGTGTACATTAATACATCCATATTCTGGATAATTTAATATTTCTTCTGGTATTATTTGTCCATAAGCACAAGTTATTATTATATCTGGTTCAAGTAATAAAATATCATTATACTCTTTTTTTATGTTTTCTATTCTTAAAAGATTTAAGTTATTATTAAGTGCAAAATTAGATATAGGAGAAGGTGTTATTACCTGTTTTCTTCCTACTCTTTTATCTGGTTGACTAACTACTCCTACAATTTCATATTCTGAATTATTATATAAACTTTCTAATACTGGAACACTGAAGTCTGGCGTTCCCATAAATACTATTTTCATATTGCACCAATTCCTTTTATGATAAGTAATACAACAACTATTACTATTAATATCAATAATAGTAACATAAAGATGGATATAAAACCATAAGTATTGCTTACTTTTTTTGTTTCTTGAGTATTTTTTTGTTCTAGACTTGTATCACTTTCTTCTATTATTATTGTTTCATAATTATTATTTGTTATATTTATATTACATAGTTCTTGATATCTTGGAAGAGATAAATATTCTAAGTAAAGTGGCAAAATATCATTATCAAGCTCATAGGAACTATAGCGGGATTCCATAATCATAGAAATAGAATTTTCTATATCTAAATCCTTAGATCCTTCTATTATTTCTTCTATATTTTTTAAATAATTTTTATTTATATAACTTCTTTTTATAAAAGCTATAATACCATTACTATTATTTATATTCTCTTCTGTTAAAACATTATATAAATTGTTAACTATTATATTTTCTTCTTCTTTTGTAAGATGCTTATTTTTTATATATGTTTTCATATTTGATATTATTGTATTAATATCTTTTGTGTAGAAACAACTCTTATTATAACAATCCTTTGCAAATATTTGTGAGGTTGCTATTTTTTCTAAATAGTCTGGACCTAGTATTGCATAGTATGATGCTACAACAAAATTATCAGTTATGTCACTTTTTACTCTTTTAATAATATCTTTATTTTCATATTTTTTTAGTATCGAATTTACTTCATCTAATCTAGAATCTAGAATAAACCCCTCTTTTTTGATACCAGAAAAGTCTATTTCATTTGATGAGCAGCTTGAAAATCCATAGTAGAAGTACCCTTCTACTATATATTTTTTATATATATATCTAAGTATTTTCTCCTTATTTTCTGAAGTTTTATGATTACTTAATTCTAATATTTTAAGACAAATATTTGCAAGTGTTTTATTAATCCCTTTAGTTATATCTTGATATGATGATATTCTTTTAAATAATCTTCTTAGCTGACTAACATATTCTTCTATATATTTTTCAGAATTAATTATAATATCATATTTAATAATAGAATCTAATAATAAAAACAAGGCATACTTATCGTCAAAATAATAGTTATTATCAAGTGTCATAGGAATATTAATATTTTTATAGCGATTATTAACAGTTATTTCTGAGATTAATCTCTTTACATCATCTCTTTCTATTATTTTATAAAATAGCCTTTCCACAAATAGTCACCCCTTATCTTATATTATTATAATTAATTATATCATAAATATAGATAAAGAGATATAAAAAATTATTAATAAATCAGCTTAATAAATCAGCACTGAACTGCAAAAGTAAATGCAACCCTAAAAAGACTATATAGTTGCAGTAACTT
>CAJTKB010000050.1 GCA_910576925.1 uncultured Bacilli bacterium
GTAGTTTGATTACTTTGTTTAGTTGTCAATACCTTTTTTCATTATTTTATCCTGATCTAGTGTCATGTATACTTGAAAAAATCGACAAAAAATGATATATAATAATAAGAATAGGAGGATTTACTTTGGAAGTATTATTTAGAAAAGCAACCCTTGATGATGTGGAGGGAATTATTACACTTTGCAATGAATGTTTTGGAGAAGAGACTTCTTATGAATACGCAAAACGTATATTTGAAGAAACTATGCATGATACCAATCAAATTTATTTAGTTGGTTTAGTGGATAACAAAATTATCGCTCATACCAAAATTACCATTATACCAACTATTTATGAGAAGATGAATACATATTCTATTATCAACCATGTCTGTGTAAAACCTGAATATAGACGTCATAATATTGCAACACAAATGTTAGACGAAGTAACCAAGATCTGTAAGGAAAAGAATTGTAAGGCAATTGAACTATGGTCCAATAACTATAGAGTTCCAGCGCATTCATGTTATAAAAAATATGGATTTGAACCAAATGATGCAACTTTCTTTTCAAAAGAAATATAGTAAGGAGATAAATTATGAAAATAAGTAATGTTTATATCGGTGGGTGGTTCCAAAGAACCATGCTGCAATTGACTGAAATTTATGATTTCTTAAGAGAATGTAAAACAAAACTAAATTTAGATTCAGAAAAATTAGCGGAGTATCGTAAAAATTTAGGAATTGGAAGAATTGACTATGGCGTTTCAGGAGAAGAGTATATTCGTTTTACTACTTCTTATAATATTACGGTTAAAATATTTGAAGATGGCTTAATTGTTTTAAACAATAGTAATGTAAGTGAGGATACCTTATTTGCAGATATTGATCATGTAACAGATTATTATGAAAATAAACTATCTCCAGCATTTAGCTATCTATTTAGTTTGGGTGCTCCAGTTCCAAAAGAACTTGCCAATATTGAAACAGTATATCCATATTTTATTGTTTGTGACAATGCCACTGATGAAGGTTTAGGGGATATGTTATCTCGTACAGAAAAACAAAAGTATTTTGAGTTTCGAAATGAAAACTATGATGTAGTTCGTGGAGATAAATATTATTTTATTAATAATAAGAAAAAATCTTCTGAAAACATTGAACGTTATATTGAAGAACAGATTTTTATTCGTGAATTCAAAGGACAATTACACCGTTATTTGAATTTACATCGTATTATTTGGGAAAAAATTGATACGATTAAGGAAAAGATTAATGTTAAGGGCTCTGAAATTATTAAATTCACTACCAAATTAGACGGTTATGCCAAAACAATCAATTTAATTGATGGAAGAATCAATCAAATGGGAACTTATATTTCTACAAGAGAAAAAATCGCAAAAAGTGATGCAGAACTCGCACAATTTTTAGCAATTTCTGGATATCGATATGAAACATTAAGGGATACTTTAGATTATATTAAGTATCTATGGGATATGACACAAACTCACGTATCATCTGCCCAAAAATTATTCAATAGTGTAAAAGCAGACGTAACAAGTAAATCAGTGGATAGTTTGACACTTGTTACTTCTATGAGTGCAGGGGCTTCTATTATTGGATTACTCACCAATTCTGCACCAGAAATTACAGTATTTGGTGTTCTATATTTCTTTGTACTTGCTTTCATTGGATATTTTTCTACAAAGATACTTGGTGCGATATCACGAAGAAGAAAATACGAAGTATCTGATATTGATTATGATAAGGACATTAAATAGGGTTACATTGGTAATCCTTTTTGTTTGTACATATTATTGTGAACGCTTTCCAATTGATAGAATATATGATATGATTTTAGTAGAGATATCTAAATAGATAGGAGAACTAGGATGCAGTTAGAAGAATTAAACAGAGAGTATGATAAATTACAGACAAAATTTGGCGCTAAGGAACTCGACTCTATTTATAATGGGGGATGTACAAATCACCCTGATATTTGTTTTGTCTTTATGAATCCAACTGCAAAAAATCCTGCAGCTAATAAAGACTGGAATGGAATAAAATCCCCTTGGATAGGAACTAAAAATATATGGGATTTATTCTATGCATTGGATTTGTTAGATGAGAAGATCTATCACAAAATTAAAACGATAAAAGGAAAAGATTGGACAGAGGAATTTGCAAGTGAAGTTTATAAAGATGTGGAAAAACACAACTATTTTATAACCAATTTAGGAAAGTGTACCCAAGTGGATGCTAGGGAACTGCCTGATTCAGTTTATAAGGAATATTTATATCTTTTAAAACAAGAATTTGGTATGATTCATCCTAAAGTTATTGTTTTATTTGGTAATCAAGTAAGTTCCATTGTATTAGATGAAAAAATATCGGTTTCAAAGGTTAGAAAAAAACGTTTTATAAAAGATATTAATGGCACTCAATATAAATTTTATTCAGTATATTATCCTGTTGGAAATGGGAGATTTCATATGGATAAATCCATAGAAGATATTCGTTATATTATAAATCAGGAAATAATTTAATAATATTGATATAAAAAATTAAAGTGAGGTAATAAATTTCAGAATATGCTCTAGAAAAAATCAATGGTATAGCAAATTCATTTAAAATATAATATGATTTCTAAAAAACACAAGAGAAATGGTGTAGTAAAAAATAAAATGTATGAAGTGGAAGGAATAAAAAAAGTATGAAAGATAAGTTTTTACAGCTAATACTTGATTTTATAAAGGTTTATCCTCAATGTAATAATAAAGAAATAAATTATACCTTTTCAGGAAGCATATCATACAATTTATTAAGTTGTATAAGTGGTTATACCATTTATATGTATTCTTTTAGGGAATTTAAATTAAAAAAGATAAAAGCTTTAAAGGTCGATCGTATTTTTAAAAGATATTTTCGTCCGATTTCAGATATAGATGTTGAGGTGTATCAGGAAGAAATATTTAAAAATATTAATTATAAAGAGAAAGTATATGATAGTAATTTTATATTTGATAAATATTATTCCTGTTTTAATCAAAATGTTGATAAGGTATATTTAGATTTTTTTAATAGTAAAAGTGATTTTATTTTTGAAATAAAAATTAATAATACTAGTATTTGGATAGATGATTTTCGTTTAAATTATGGATATCGACTAAAAACTTTAATAAATTTACCTGAAGAAAGATTTAATATCGAGCATCCTAAATATAAATATACCATACAAAAGTATAGTTATGATATGAATTATTTATGTAAGATTTTCTTAAAGTGTTTTGGAAAACAGAGTACATCAGAATTTATTGAAAAGGCCTTAAAGGGTATTTGTAATGATGATGCTTTATCTCCAGACAAATTAAAAATTAATAGACTTTTAAAAAAATTAGAAAAATTAAATATTTCAAAATATACAAAGTCATTTTTATTTAATGTTTTAGAAAATTTTAAAATTAAAAATTATAATAATCTTTTTTTTGGAGATCCGATATTTTTATTAAATGAATTTAGTGATGTGGAGTCTATAAACCTAATAAAGTTAGGAAAGAGTAAAAATATAAAATATAAAATACAAATGAATGGTGAATCTTATTTACTTAAAACGAATAACTTCATAACTAAAGGGGAGACAAAAAGAATTGTTAAAGTTATAAAAAGAATCAATAAATATTTACCAGAAAATTCACAACATATAGAATTTTTTGGTTATCATAAAGCATTCAAAGAATCATATATTGCCTATAAATATATTGATGGCAAAAGTCTAAATGAGTATGATAGTAAAGATTTATTCTCTTTAGGTATAATGACAGGAAAGTTACTATCTAAATTACATCAGATTCCAACATTTGGATTATCATTGAAAAATGAGAGTAAATTCTTAAATAAAATTCAACAAAGAGCTAACTTAGATATGTCCGAAGAAAATGATAAGCAGAAGATTATTAATTATATAAAACAAAATAAATTTAAATTAGGAAAAAATAATGTATTACTTCATAATGATTTAAATTTAGGAAATATTATTTTCTCTGATAATAAAATTGTAATCATTGATTTTGATAATTGTGCAAAAGGTGATTGGTTTATAGATTTTAAAAAGAAGTTGCGTAATAAAAATGATTTTTTTGATGGTTTATATCAGGGATATGCTAAAGAAGATTTATTATATATAAAAAAGGTAAATTTAATTTTATTTTTATATGAATATTATTATATGAATAATATACCAATTGAGATGAATAATAGAAAAATCGATATTTTAAAACGGCATGATGAGTTTTTAGATTACTTTTCTAATATATTATGAATCTATCAATAAAACTGTGAAAAATAGAAGAAAGAAACATTGTAATAGATCATTGTAATTATAGTTTCATGTGGTTCAATATAGTTTGACTTATCTATTTTGTCGATACTATCATTAATAAGAGTAGGGTAGTTTTATAAAAATTACAGATAAACTTTAATCTTTGCTATAAATCTCGTTTCATTTCTAATAAATAATATTATAGACACCATCTTCTTTTATGTTAAAATAGTTATATACGAGGATGTGAGATTATGAATGAATTAGTAGAGATATATTATAGGAATTTTCCTAATATTGTAAGAGAGGAAAATACTGTTAAAAAGATATTAAGTAATCCAGATAATTATGTTATTGAAAAAAGGGATAAGGGTAAATTAATTGGGGTTTCAGTTATTAATAAAAATACAATTTTATTAATATGTGTAGATAAAGAATATAGAAAAAAAGGAATTGGAACTCAGTTATTAAATGAATCTGAAAAATATATATTAAGTCATGGATTTGATAAATTAAATATTGGTGCTGGATATGATTATTTAACTCCTGGTGTTCCAATTAATGAAGAGACAATGAGTTTCTTTGATAGAAGATATTATAGTCATTCATGGGGACAAGATGAATGTTTTGATATGGATATGGAACTTAAAGATTTTAATCATATGGAATATAGGCTTGGAGATACAATTAATGGGATTACTTATAGATGGGCAAATGTAGATGAAATTTCTGAAATAGTTGAATGTGCTGATGATGCTTGTAAATATCAAGAAGAAAAATTTAGTAGATATTATATTAATGAAAATTTATATAAAGATGGTAATGATCAAAGAGTAATTGTTGCTATAAAAAATAATAAAATTGTCGGATGCATTATTGCTTCATTTGAAACGGAAGGTAAAGACATTGGCTCTGTAGGTTGTACTTGTGTTAGATTTGATGAAATACACCAAAGAATTGGAACAAACCTGGTTATGATTGGAACTAGATATTTAAAGGAAATCGGATTAGAATATGGACATTTGGGATATACTTATACTGGATTAGATAAGATGTATGGATATTCGGGTTATAAAATTACTACAAAGTATTTAATGGCAGAAAAAACATTAGTAAAGATAAAAGATTTTGATTTTAATGATATTGATGGATTATAGAATAAGTATAAAACTATGAGAATGGAACAATAGGATGAACATGATGCTGATACTTATATTGTTAAATGAAATAATCAGGTAGTTGGACAAGTAACAGTAAATTAAGTAGTCATAATTTCCCTATAGAGACTATCTCTAATCGGAGAGTATATGTACGAGCATTTAGAATAGAACTTAAGTCAAAGCTTACTGAATTGCACATTAACTGATTTAGAAAATAAAGGTATAACAGAATTTACTACTTTATAATCTGTATTGAGAGTGTAAAATAAAGTGTGTAAGTAAGAAAAAAACTACACACTTTTCTAAT
>CAJTKB010000051.1 GCA_910576925.1 uncultured Bacilli bacterium
ACATTTATATGTCTTTTTCAATTTCACTTTGTTGCACTTCAAACAAAAATTTTTCGTAATGAAAATATTTGACATGAGAGAGATCTTGTGCTAAAATATTTTCACAAGACCTGAGGTAGGTAGCTAAATGCTAAGCGTATGTTAAGTACGCTGCCCCTCAGGCATTTTTATTTTACAAAAAAGCTTTAAAATAACTGATTTATAAGCAAATATCTTTTAGATATCAATAATATCAATTCTAAAAACGATAATTCTATTCAAAAACCCAATGCATGGTTTTTTTTGTATCCAAATTGAATGATTTAAAATTATAGTATATAATAGAACGTAATAGATGTGATGAATTAAATCGAAATTCATTGTGGCTTAATAAGCCATTGTTTCAAAATAGATTGAATTATAAAATAAATATTGGAAGGAGCAATATTTATGCAAGATAAAAAAAGTTTTGGTAAATATATAACTGAAAAAAGAAAAGAAGCAAATTTAACACAAGAGGAATTAGCAAATAGATTATATGTCATTCCAACTACAATATCCAAATGGGAAAGAGGTCTTTCATTTCCCAAATGACACAACAAGAAAAATTGCAAGATTTGCTTTATTTTAAAGGGAAAATCGACACTTATGATATTAAGTTAGAATCAATAAAAGAGGTCGAAAAAGAGCATAATTTCAATATAATTCTATCAATTATCAAATAATAGCTGTATTTCTACATAATTATATAAAATAATGTTCTTTACTATAAAATGAGAAAATCTTATCAGGTTTGAGTGTCAGTTGGGTATGAGAAGTCATGCCCTTTTATATTATTTATTAAAGTAGATTATGATTCAAAAATGAATTTATAAAAATATGAGGTAACTCATGTTTTTTTTGTTAAAGGTAAATGAAAGGGGGAATTAATGAATAATAAAATAATAAAGATTGGAACTTTTTTTAGTGGGATTGGAAGCCCAGAAAAAGCATTAGAAAGATTAAAAAATGAAGGATATATAAAAGATTTTAAGGTAGAGTTTTTTTCTGAAATAGATAAAAATGCAATCAAAAGTTATTGTGCCATTCATAATATTAGTGAAAATTTAAATTTAGGAAGTATAATAGAAATCAATGGAGAGTACTTACCTTACTGTGATTTATGGGTAGGTGGATTTCCATGTCAAGATATTTCTTGTGCAGGTAAAATGAGAGGATTTGAGTTTGAAAGCTCAACAAGATCCAGCTTAGGATGGGAAATGATAAGACTTTTGCGAGAAGTTAAAGAAAAACCAAAGTTTGTGATATTTGAGAATGTCGCAATGATAAAAAGCAAAAAGTTTAAAGATACTTTAGAACTTTTTAAAGAAGATTTAACAAATTTAGGATATACCTTATATGATGATATATTGGGTGCTAATGATTATGGAATACCTCAAAAAAGAAAGAGGTATTTTTTAATTGCAATTTTAGATGATAAAAAGAATTTTGAATTTCCTAAAAAAATAGAAAAAGAGATAAAATTAAAGGATATACTAGAATCAGATATTGATGATAAATACTACTTAACTAATTCTGATTTTGAAGAAATTGATAATAAGATTGTTTTTAAAAATAAAAATAGAGAAAATATAAAATATGAGATTGATAAAACTAAAATAAAAAGTGGTGGTATATGTGGTATTGACAAACACACTAAATTTGCAATTTCATCAAGAGTGTTCTCAATATATGGAGATGCACCAACTTTAACTGCGAGTAATACAGCAGATAATAGCAAAATTGTAGTAGAAAGTGAGGATTGATGAGAATAAGAAAATTAACTTCTAAAGAATGTTGGAGACTAATGGGGTTTGATGATTCTGATTATAATAAGGCTAGTAAAGTATGTAGTGAAACGAATCTTTATCATCAAGCTGGTAATTCAATAGTAGTAGATGTAATGTATTATATTTTAAAGGAATTATTAGTATAATTTCAGAGTATGGGAGTTGCTATTTAATGGTAATTCTCATACTCTTTTTTTGTGCAATGAAAAAATCAACTTAACATTGATTTTTATAATACTTTATTTCTTGTTTTTTTTCTTTAAATAATCGTTCCATTAGATCTCTTCTAGTTAAATGTTTAAAGACTCCTTCCATATTTTTATAGTACTGTAAAGCTTCATTTTTGTCGATAAACTCTTTATAAAATTGATTCTTTTTTGTTTGTTCATTATATTGTATAGATACACTAAATTCATAGTGGTCGCTAATATTAGTAATATCTTCATAAATATTAACTACTCTAATATGAAATTCATAGCCATCTTTTATATAATTACGATGTTTTAATGTTTTTCTTCTTAATTTTATAGGTGTATTGACTAATTTAACAACTTCTTTATTTTGTGGCTTTTGATGTCTAAATATTTTAAATATACTAAACTTTTTCTTTTGAACAGTCAAGGGTGATTTATTTGATAATTTTTTATCGACATTTTTTTTGTATTTAGCAATTTCCTCATCTAATTTATCTAAATAGGGGAATGCTTTATTAATTTCACTTTCCATAGAATATGATACATCTTGATCTAACATATAAAATCACCTAATCTTTCTTTTTTTATTCTTTTATCTTATTCTTTCTATCAATTCTTGAGCTAAATCTTTAAGCTCATAAGTATTTTCTAATAAATATCCTAATTGTACTTGATACATTGATTTAGTTTTTTCATTCATCAAAGGATTAAATAGATATAATAAACCATAGCTATTACAATTACATAGGCAAATCAGGCGGAGTGCGTTATATAATTTATCGACATCTTGAATTTTATTTATATTAAAATTCTGAATATCAATTTTATAATCGTCTAAAAATTGCTGAATAATCTCTGTATAATCTATGAATTTTAATATTTTATAGAAGTTAATAATACATATTTTTTTAAATTCTAATTCATAATATGGAATAAAATTGTTATCTCCTAAATATTTTTTAGTTAAAAGTAGGGGAATAGTGTCTTCATAACATAAGACTGTTTCTATAATAGTATTTCCATATTTTTTTAAAAACCAAAAGTCAACATTGAATCTGAACATGATATGATGTAAAACATCTATAAATTGTTCTTCGCTAGTTAAATATCCTTTACGAACCAAACAAGTAGTATTGGTTGGTGTAATCTCATTATCTAATGATTCTATAACATGATCTAGTTTTTTATCATTAATCATCATTAATATAATGGCACTATTTAAATTGTTTTCTTTTTTAATTACTTTTCTTAATTCTCTTTTTCTTTCTTTAATACTCATTATTTATACAATCGTTCATTTTCTTTTAAGGCAAATAAAGTCATATCTACTTTACTTTTTAATTCTTTTAAAGAAATTTCAGTTTTAAAGTATGAATTATGATATGGAGTTAATTTTAAATATTTTATATTTTCTTCTGTTTCAATATTTATTATATATTCATCAGAATTATTGTAAGTAACTTTAAAGGTCCCATTTTCATATAAGATTGAATATCCAGTTAATTCATAGCTTTGCCTATTATTTTTAAAGTGTTTTTGTAATGCCTTTTTTAAAAAATATTCTTTCATCTTTGATTTTCGTTTCTTGGCTTCACGAGTCGTGCGTGTATGACCGGTAATTGTCTATAAATAAGGTATAATCTGTTCATACTATTTATATAGGAGTGGGTGATAAAGTTGAAATTACAAGCTGATGAATATACAACAGAAGATATCCTACGAATTTTGAGAGAGTGGACTGGACTAACTCAAAAAGAATTTGGAAAAACGATTCATAGAACTGAACGTGGTATTCAAGCGTTAGAAACTGGATATAGACATCTAACTGTAGATACTTTATTACAAATTGCTAAAACTCATAATATAAAAATAGTAATGACTAAGGATGCTTCAAAATAAGAAGTATTTTTTTATACCTGAAACGATTTATTGCACCTCCTTCCTGCACATGAATAACTATAGCAAAAAAATGCAGCACAAAACAAGAAATTGACTAAAAATATCTTGTTATTGTACTGCTTATATTATTTACTATATACTAAATACTAACTCATAGCGTCCCAAAAGTCAATAGTTCCTCATATTTCTTTTAAAATTAGTATGGGTGATACTATGGTTACAAGATATAATCCTACTACAAGGTATGAAGAATTGAGATTAGATTCGGAGAAAAGGCAAGGAGATATTGCTGAAATATTAGATGTTAAAAGAAATACTTATTCTAAATGGGAAAATTGTATTAATGATATGCCTTTAGAAAGGAGTAATGATTTAGCAAATTATTATCATACCTCTTTAGATTATCTTTTAGGGTTATCTAATAATCATGTGAATATAGAGGAAAAATTAAATATCGATTGGGATATGTTATCAAAGAGAATACTTGAATTACGAACAGATAATAAATTAACTCAAAAGGAGCTTAGTAAAAAGTTAGGATTTCCTCAAACGACATATTCTCAATATGAGACTGGAAAGAGAAAACTTACAACTTTAAAATTATTAGTAATTGCACAATATTATGATATATCTTCTGATTATTTAGTCGGTAGATCAAATATTAAAGAAATAAAGTAAATCAGTAGAGGATTTGCTATTTTTTTGGTATAATTTAATATATAGAAGTTATGTACAAATAGTAATT
>CAJTKB010000052.1 GCA_910576925.1 uncultured Bacilli bacterium
GTAGTTACTAGTTATTTCTAAATTCATACTTTCCATTTTTTCTAAGTATTCTAAATACTGTTCTGTTATATCTTCTATTTCTATATCTAATATATTCATTTTATTTATTTTTACTAGATGCAATAAAAGATCTAATGGTCCTTCAAATTCATCTATTCTAAATGCTATATACATAAAATTATCATTCCATTCTTATACTTATTATACAAAAAAAATATATAAAAATAAACTGTTTGATAATAGACAATAATTATTATTTAATATAGAATATAATTAGGTGATGTTTGTGAAAGTTTTTCATATGATTGATAATTCTTTTATATGTGAAAATTGTGGAAGTAATGTAGAAAAATTAGGATATACAGCAAGAGATCATTGTCCCCATTGTTTATACTCTAAACACGTTGATATAAATCCTGGTGATAGAAGCAACAAATGTTTAGGTTTATTAAAACCTATTGGAATTGAGAAATTTAAAGATACTTATAAAATAGTTTATCAATGCGAAAAATGCAAAAAAGTGCACAAAAATATAGTAGCTAGAGATGATGATATAAACGTAATTATTGATATCTCCCATAATAAATAATATTCTCAGTTCCAAAACATTATTTTACTATGTTTATATTTTAGATTGGTATAGTTTTCAAAAATCATTCAGGATAAGTAAATGAAAAAAATAAACAAAAAGTATTGACAACTGGATAGATAAAGGGATAAATCGTACTAAAATAATAGAAAAAAATTAAAAATACGTTTCTCAAATAGTAAAAAAGGTGTTAAGCATTTATAATAATAATGGTGAAATTATTTTATGGTAGTAAAAAAGAAAAAAGTAAATATAACTTTAGGGGGCAAAAACACTAGATGCAAACTTAAACCTTATCAAACAAAATATATTAAACAAACTTTAGAACTTAATGATATAGAATTGTTAGATAAAACGATAATAAAATTATTAAAAAAGAAAATGCAAAGCATAACTGACTATAGACAAAAATCTAAAACTTCTTATAAATTATGGGATATCTTAGTTTGTGTAATCCTTGCATCACTCGCTAATAATGAAACTTGGTATGAAATACATGATTTTATCGATATCCATTATTCTTGGCTTAAACAATTTTTAAAATTAACTGGTGGTATTCCTACTAGACAAACTATTGAACGAGTAATATCTTTAGTAAACAAACGTGAACTTGAGGAAACTTTAACTGATTTTTTTAAGTGTATAACAACTCTTAATACAAACGAAAAAGATATTTTAAATATCGATGGTCGTGTTGATTGTGGTAGTTCTAGACATGAAACTCTAGTAAATAAAGAAGTTTCTCCTCTTAACTCTTTAAATGTTTATTCTAATAATTATGGTATTTGTTTAGCTAGTGAAATGATTGATGACAAAACAAATGAAATTCCTAATGTTCCTGTTATTCTTTCTAGGCTTAACATCAAAGATACTATTATTACATGGGATGCTTTAAATACACAGGTTGAAAACATTAAAACGGTTGTATCTTTAGGTGGTGATTATGTTGTTCCTATAAAAGCAAACCAAGGAAATTTTTATAATAATTTAGTTCTTTATTTTGATGAGAAAAAATTAGAAACTATTATAGCTGGAAACACCAAATCTTCTTACTATAAAGAAATTGAGAAAAGCCATAGTTCAGTTATCACTTATGAATACTTTCAAACAAGTGATGTATCTTGGTACTTTGATATAGAAAAATGGGAAGGAATTAGTACCTTAGGTTTAGTCAAAAAGACAACCGAAAATGCAAAAGGAAAATCTGTTGAAATTCGTTATTACATCTCAAGTTTAGATATAGATATTAATTTATTTGCTAAAGCAATAAGAAATCATTGGAGTGTTGAAAATAAACTCCATTGGCATTTAGATTTTACTTTTAGAGAAGATGATAATACTACTATGAATAAAGATGCTTTATTCAATTTGCAATTAGTAAACAAATTTTGTTTAGCAGTACTTAATAAAGTTAAACCTTATTACGATAATATTAGTTTACAAAGAATTAGAAAAGTTATGGCTGCTAAATTTGAAGAAGAATTTATAAATTTAGTCTGTTTTCTTCTTCTGGCATAAAACGTATTTTTTCATTTCAACATCAAAAAAAAACTCCGATTTTACGGAGAAAATTAACTATTTTTTATTTTTTCATTTACCTATCCTGAAAATCATTAGATAAGTTTTACATTTTAAATAAAATATCTCATAAATTGTTATGAACTTTAACGAACAAATGCATATGATCAATACAAATATTAGTATCTACTATCTCTTAAAAGTTTCCCATAATAAAAACGACTTTTTTCAAGTTGTTTTACTTGAATCAAAAGTTAAAAATTTTCATCATTTAGTATCCTAGAGAGAAGTTCAACAACTATTTGGACAAAAGAAATAGTTAGTAATAATTTATTAGCTAACTATAGTTTATCACATTCTTGTAGTTTTTTCGAGAACCTTTTCTAAAAATATTTTGTCTTCAAAAGCTCCTCTTTTTAAACTCTTTTCCTCTGCAATTGTAATAACTTCTTCTAAAGTGGAAGATTCAATTTTTGCTAAATATTTTATAATCTCTATCATATCTGCTAGTTCTTCAAGTCTATCTTTTCCAGAAGCATCTAATACCTCATGATATTCCTCATTTAATTTTCTTTCTAATTCAGCTTTATACTCTTCATCAGATAATATTCTAGTAATTGGAGTTTCTCCATTTGATTCTATAATACTTGGAATATTATCTCTTACTAATTTATTACATACTCTTTCCATTGTTACTCCTCCTTAATAATTTTGTTTATCTGGAATAATGCCTATAACTCCATCCCTCTATGATCTAAAACATCACCATCGTATCTTGTTATTAAGTGTACATGCAAATGCACAATACTTTTGCAAAAAAACTTTATTATCTCACCTTCCTTTTAAGATTATTATATAATATTTTATAATTTAATTAAAGACAAATAAGAAAAAATCCAGGATAAGTAAATGAAAAAATAAACAAAAAGTATTGACAACTAGATAGATAAAGGGATAAATCGTACTAAAATAATAGAAAAAAATTAAAAATACGTTTCTCAAATAGTAAAAAAGGTGTTAAGCATTTATAATAATAATGGTGAAATTATTTTATGGTAGTAAAAAAGAAAAAAGTAAATATAACTTTAGGGGGCAAAAACACTAGATGCAAACTTAAACCTTATCAAACAAAATATATTAAACAAACTTTAGAACTTAATGATATAGAATTGTTAGATAAAACGATAATAAAATTATTAAAAAAGAAAATGCAAAGCATAACTGACTATAGACAAAAATCTAAAACTTCTTATAAATTATGGGATATCTTAGTTTGTGTAATCCTTGCATCACTCGCTAATAATGAAACTTGGTATGAAATACATGATTTTATCGATATCCATTATTCTTGGCTTAAACAATTTTTAAAATTAACTGGTGGTATTCCTACTAGACAAACTATTGAACGAGTAATATCTTTAGTAAACAAACGTGAACTTGAGGAAACTTTAACTGATTTTTTTAAGTGTATAACAACTCTTAATACAAACGAAAAAGATATTTTAAATATCGATGGTCGTGTTGATTGTGGTAGTTCTAGACATGAAACTCTAGTAAATAAAGAAGTTTCTCCTCTTAACTCTTTAAATGTTTATTCTAATAATTATGGTATTTGTTTAGCTAGTGAAATGATTGATGACAAAACAAATGAAATTCCTAATGTTCCTGTTATTCTTTCTAGGCTTAACATCAAAGATACTATTATTACATGGGATGCTTTAAATACACAGGTTGAAAACATTAAAACGGTTGTATCTTTAGGTGGTGATTATGTTGTTCCTATAAAAGCAAACCAAGGAAATTTTTATAATAATTTAGTTCTTTATTTTGATGAGAAAAAATTAGAAACTATTATAGCTGGAAACACCAAATCTTCTTACTATAAAGAAATTGAGAAAAGCCATAGTTCAGTTATCACTTATGAATACTTTCAAACAAGTGATGTATCTTGGTACTTTGATATAGAAAAATGGGAAGGAATTAGTACCTTAGGTTTAGTCAAAAAGACAACCGAAAATGCAAAAGGAAAATCTGTTGAAATTCGTTATTACATCTCAAGTTTAGATATAGATATTAATTTATTTGCTAAAGCAATAAGAAATCATTGGAGTGTTGAAAATAAACTCCATTGGCATTTAGATTTTACTTTTAGAGAAGATGATAATACTACTAGAGTCTGTAAATAAAACTGTGTAAATAGGATCTCTCCATGATAAAATAGAAGAA
>CAJTKB010000053.1 GCA_910576925.1 uncultured Bacilli bacterium
TATAATGTTTTCATTAAATTAATTCTGGTGTTGCACTTACTTTTTCATTTCACCACTCCTTATTTTTCACTTATTTCACAGTTTTTGTTGCATTTACTTCTTCAAAGTTGCATTTACTTTTACATTTGAGCATTTTTTCTATATTGATAGTGTCACATCAATTGTAACGCTACAGCAGGAAATGGAAATTAAAGTATTACATAAATTACATATTTCTCCAAAAATATTTACAATAAAATAATTTTCTATCATTATTTGACTAGAAGTCAATCAAAATAAAAACTTCTTAAGCAGTTATTTATATATATTAAGTAAGGGTTTAGAGTTAAGTCTTTATTTTAACTTTCTATATCATATCAAATTTATTAATCAAGTAATATAAAATTACAACCTTTTCTGATAAATTGTCTAACTATGTCGATTGAAATATTTGTAATGTTTTGTCGAAATAATAAAATTTCTTTCAAAATGTCTTATAGTGTATATGAGGTGAAAATAATGGATATAACAACATATGTAAATAAGGGAATTTTATTTTTAAATATTAATGGTGTATTTGATAGAAATACTTATTATAAATTTGAAAAAGAAATTGATTATCTATTATATAAACAGGGAGTCAGCTTTTTTACTATTAATTTTAAAAATGCCAGTTTAACTGGTGATGAGATGTTATCAAAAATACAAAATAAACTCATAGAAATATTTTTAAGATGTGGACAAGTTGTTATGTGTGGATTAAATAAATTATATCAAGAAAAAATAGGTACAGAAAAAGCAATGCTTCATTATGTAAATGATGAAAGAGAAGTTTTTGATTTAATAACTTTATAGGAGAGATAAATATGGATTTTGATATGATACTAGATTATGAATGGATTGTACGCTCAGTTATAAAAAAGTTTTCTGGATACAGTGATTATGAGGACTTATATCAAGTAGGTATGATGGCTCTTATGAAAGCCTGCAAAAACTATAAAGAAAGTTGAGTGAAATATGGATATACAAAATAAAACAAATAATACAAGATTTTCAACATATGCTTACTATTATGTTTGGGGCGAAGTAACAAGCTATATTAGAGAAAATAAAACAATAAAAGTAAGTAGAGATATAATAAGAAAAAGTAAACAAATAGAAAAAGCAGATGAGATATTAAGTCAAATGTTACTTAGAAAAGCATCAGATTATGAAATAAGTGTTTATACAGGAATAAAGGAAGAGGAAATAGGATTTATAAAAGAGATATGTTCATATACAAAAAGCTTAGATGAAGGATTAAATAATGATGAACAAATCAGTTACTATAATTCAGTTGGAGTGTATGATAGAAATATGGATCCAACAATAATAGCACTTCATCAAGAACTAGAGTACTTATCACCAGAAGAAAGACAGATTATATATGATAAATATTACAATGGCTATACTCAAAGTGAGATTTCAAATAATTTAGGAATTAGTCAAGCTCAAGTATCTAGAAAAGAAAATAAAATTTTAGAAAAATTAAAAGTAAGACTATAAAAGCGTGTATATTTTCACAAAAAAAAGCCACTATATTAGTGGTGAAGAAAATGAAAAATAAAAAATATGAAGAGATAATCAAGAAACATAGGCCTAATGAAAATAGGGGATTGAATGCTTTAACAGCCTTTTTAATAGGAGGTTTAATTGGTGCTTTAGGTGAAATACTAGTTGAATTATACATAATGTGGTTTCATGTATCACAAGCACAAGCTAGTGTCTTTATGATAGTAACACTTATATTCTTTGCATCTTTATTTACTGCACTTGGTTTCTTTGATAAGTGGGTGACATTTGCTAGATGTGGTTTATTAATTCCAATAACAGGTTTTGCACATTCTATGATGAGTGCATCACTTGAATATAAAACAGAAGGATTAGTCTATGGTATTGGGAGCAATGCTTTTAAATTAGCAGGAACAGTTATTGTTTATGGAGTTGTATCTGCTTGGACATTCGGAATAATTCGCCTTCTTATAGGAGGTGGAGCTCTATGACATTTAAATTTAATAATGTTTATTTAAATGAAGTAGCAACTTCTTGTGGACCATATGAGAAAAAGGGACCATTAGGAAAATTATTTGATAAAACATATACTGATTTATATTGCAATGAAACCTCTTGGGAAAGAGCAGAAGTACATTTGTTGAAAGATAGTATGAAATTAGCCCTTAAGAAAAACAATTTAAAAAAAGAGGATTTAGATCTTGTAATATCAGGTGATTTGCTAAATCAAATATCATCATCTAGTTATGCAGCATATGATATGGATACTCCATTCTTAGGAATTTATAGTGCCTGCAGTACTAATACAGAAGCCTTAATTATAGGATCAAGTTTAATATCTGCTAAAAATATAAAAAGATGTATGTGTAGTGTAAGCTCTCACAATATGTCTAGTGAAAAACAGTTTAGAAATCCAACAGAATACGGAGCACCAAAACCAAAAACAGCAACATTTACGTCAACTGGTGGTGCAAGTGCAATAATATCAAATACTAAAAGTGATATAAAAATTGAAAGTGGAACAATTGGTAAAATAGTAGATTTAGGACAAAATAATCCTCTTGATATGGGCGCAGTTATGGCTCCAGCGGCGGCAGAAACTATATATAAACACTTAATGGATACAAAAAGGGATGCAGATTACTATGATTTAATATTAACAGGAGATTTGGGCTTATATGGTAAAGAAATATTAAAAGAGTATCTTCAAAAAGAATACAAAATTGATATTTCCAAAAACTATAATGACTGTGGTATTATGTTATATGATTTGAAAGAGCAAAAAGAAATACTAGCTGGAGGAAGTGGACCAGTATGTAGTCCTCTTGTATTATATACAACAGTTTTAGAACAACTTAAAAAGAAAAAGATAAAAAGAGTATTAATGGTAGCAACAGGAGCATTATTTAATCCTAACTTTGTATTTCAAAAAGAAAATATTTTAAGTATTGCGCATGCAATAAGTTTGGAGGCTATATGATAAAAATATTATATTCTTTCTTGTTCTGCGGAGCAATATGCTTAATAGCACAGTTGATATTAGATAATTCAAAATTAACTCCAGGCCATATAACAAGTATTTTAGTAGTAACAGGTAGTTTTCTAGATATATTTAGTATATATGATAAAATAGTGGAAATAGTAGGTGGAGGAGCAATGGTACCAATTACTAGTTTTGGTCATCAACTAATTCATGGAGGACTTGCTAGTGCAGTTAGTTTCGGTCCGTTTGGAATTATTATGGGAATGTTTGATTTAACAGCCTCAGGAATTAGTGCAGCTATAATATTCTCTTTCTTCTTCACACTAATATTTAAACCTAGAAATTAGTATAAAAATTCCTATATTAGGAATTTTTATTCATATCTTTTAAATCTATTATTGCTTGAACATAAGCATCAACTAATGTTTTTTCTTCAACATTTAATGTCCTATAATTAGATATCAAAATATTTCCTTTTATGCATTTTATATATTGAATTGTTACTTATTGAGATATTTCTAATTATATAGCTAAAGAAGTAAGAAAACTATTTTTCTCTACAATTTAAATTTAATGTTAATGATACATATGGGTCAATTAGGAATGTTAGTAGAAGATATGGATAAAAAACTATTAACTATAAAAATAATAGAGAGAAGTAAAGCATTAAAGAGAAAAGTAATTGTATGGTTAAGTCAAATATCAAGAGGAATAAGTGAGATCTTAAAATATGCTCATCAAGGAATAAAAGAATATCAGAATATTGAAAGAAGGGAGAAATATGGAATTTTGAGAAAAAATTTAAAGTATTTTATTAAACCTTTAGAAATTGTCATAATCTTATACTAATTTCTTATAAAAAAGCTCAAATGTAAAAGTAAATGCAACTTTGAAGAAGTAAATGCAACAAAAA
>CAJTKB010000054.1 GCA_910576925.1 uncultured Bacilli bacterium
TGCGTACGGTTTTGTACTAAAGAATCCCATTGCTTTAGCTGTGGGAGTGTCAAAAAGATATAGCAACTCAACAATATAGTGTCAGCCTATCACGGAGCTATAAGAAGAGGATAGAACATTTAGAAAAGTATTGTGAATTAGGTATAGAAGTAATTGCTAAAAAGAAAATAATAAATGCTGATACCTTAAAAGAGTTATTATTAAATAAATACCAAGATAGAAATATTCACAAGCATTGGTACGATTTAAAGCCTGAGGATATAGAGTATTTTGAAAAAGAAATGTACGAAGATGAATTGATTCATAAAGTAAATGAGCTTAAGGGATTGGTTCATGAAGAAATACAATGTGGTATATGCAAAGAAAAAGTTAATAATTTAGCAAGGTTACATGTCTATTATGATGTAGTACATAGGAAGTATGTTTGTTCTAAGATGTGTATGGATAAGCATATAATCGAAAATGAAAAAAACATAATCGTTGACAATATATAAAACACACGATAATATACAATAAAACAATACAAACTATATTATATATCAAGGAGATGTTCTTATGCGTATATTAGAGGATGTAAAACAATTAGAGAGTATATTAGAGAGGTTAGTGGACGATACAAGTGAACTACCAAGAAACGAGAAAGAATACAAAGAATATGAAGAAGCAGAAAGAATACTAAGGGATATTATAGATAGAAGAGACTTACCAATAGCACTAGAACATACGAAGCACTCACAACAAGATTATTGGGGTTAATTAAGATACACCTACTACTTATGTAATAGGTGTATTTTTTTATGGGGTTATCAAATATTAAGGCTAAATGATATTGCAAACTACCTACCCTATTTTAGATGTAATCACAGAAGCGGTTATTAGGCTCATATTAGTTAATTATCATTAAAGAGTACCAAATACATATTGATAATTAAAATAGCTAATATAAGGGCAATATGAAGCTTATAGAATAAACAGTATTTAATATGCTTTTATAATACAAGATAAACAAAGCAAATATAACCTGTGAATAATATATAAGGATAAGGACTTGATAAGCAATAATAATACTTAATTTATATATAAGGTGTATGTGCGTATTTTACGCATATAATATAGGTCTTATAAATACATATTAAAAAAACATACACTTTTACGTTTATCATAGTTCCATTTTTGGAACTCTTATGTTATAGTATATTTAACATAAAAATTAAGTTCCAATTATGGGATTAGCTTTATAAGCTTACTTGCAAAAGGGATTAAAAGAATATATTTTAAAAAAAGAAAAATTTAAACCAAATTGTTAAATAAAAATACATTGGAGGTTATCAAAATGGCAAATCCAAATAGACAAAGAAAACTTACACTGGCACCAACAAAAAGTACTATATTATTGAAATGGATAGTTGAAGAATTAGATTGGAAGAAAATCTCTGAATCGTTAGATAAGTCTAGAACGAGTGCTTTTAGAATAAAGAAACAAATAGCGGATTTACACGAAACTGAAAAAGCGTTTGATGTATTAGCACAAGTGTTTACGATAGCAGAGTTAAATACTCTTATAGATTTATACAATCATTATTTAGAAAATCCTGAAGAGTTTAGTACTAATACAAGAAAGACTTCAGCAGAAACAAGAGAAGAAGAATTGCAAAAACAGAAAGAAAAAGCAGAAGCAGAAATGAGACGAATGGGTATTAAATCAAAAGTAGATATTACTACAGAACTATCGGAAGATTCAGGAAAAGAGGAACCTAAACAGGATAAAGGTGCTAAAAAACCGAATAAGTCGAACAAAAAAGAGCAAACAACAGACGGAAAACAAACGGCAACATCACAAAAGCAAACGAAATCGAAAGAAAAGAAGGAAAAAAGTGTTAATAGCGAGAAAGACGAATCCAAAAAGCCTGAAGAATCTAAGGAACAAGCTACTAAAAAGGATAGACGTGTAGTCAAAACGAAAGAGCAAGAACAAAAAGAAAAAGAAGCACAAAAAGTTCGTGAAAATCACCAGAAAATAATGAATAAATGGGAAAACAAATTTGGTAAAAAAGGATAGTGAGTGATTATGGTTAGTGAATGGAATTATACAATCGAATTACCGCCTATACCTACTCCACGCCCGAACTTTAAAAAGGAAGGTACTCAATCAGTAACTTACTATTCTGAAGAATATCAAAAGTATTTAGAAAACGTGAGTAACGTATTAATAAACGATAAAGCTTTAAACGATAATTTTTTTGAAGTTATGGCTTCTAAAATGGGCGTAAAAGCAGAAGTAATATTTTATGTACAAGCACCAAAAAGTCAGAAATCCATAACAAATATCATGAGAACAACGGCACCAGATATTGATAACTTAATAAAGGCATCATTAGATAGCGTATTTAACGGTTTGAAGACTAAAGATAGTCGTATAGTGATGATATCAAGTGCTAAATTTCAAGAGTTAGAAAATCCTAGAACAGAGATTAGATTTAAAGGTATAGGAATGGATGATGAATCTTTACTTGAAGAGTTTGCAGAAGAGGAAGTAAATCGCAATAAGGAATGGAGGTTTGTTATTAATCAACCTCCTATGGCTACACCAAGACCTGATTTCACAGTAACTAAAGATGGTAGAACCATCACATACTACCCAGATAAATACAAAAAATATATGCAGAACGTACAAGAACAATTAACTAAAGAAATGCTATTAAACGATAAATTCTTTGAAGTTATGGCTTCTAAAATGGGCGTAAAAGCCGAATTAATATATTATGTTCAAGCACCAAAAAGCCAAAAGAAGTTAAAAAATATTATGAGGACAACGGCACCTGATATCGACAACTTGATAAAAGCCACTTTAGACAGTATTTTTAAAGGCTTGAAAATCAAAGATAGCCGAATAGTGATGATAAATGCAGTTAAATTTCAAGAGTTAGAAAATCCTAGAACAGAGATTATTTTAAAAGGAGTTGGTGAATGATGACAACTAATTTATCAAAGTTTGAAACTATCGAAAAAGATATGCAGAGAGCAGTACCACTAATGATAAAGTACTTAGATGCTTTAGAAGAGTATAACGATGTAAGGTTAGAATATAGACGAGAACACAGAAAAATTAAGAAAGAACTTGCTAATATATCGCAATTATTAGATGAAAATAACGAAAAAACGGCAATAAAACGGGAATTTAATACATTATTTACAGAAAGATATGAACAATTCGCAGATTATGCCCTGAATAGAGAAGGAAAAAATGATATATATCGTAAAACTAAGGGTTTTGCTGAAAAGATAAAAAAATTAGGGTATGAAAACGAAAGCGAAAGACTTAAACAGGCTTTAAGTGACATGACTAAAGAGAAAAAGAAGAGACCAAGCACAAAACGACTGTTAAACGTATTAAAACCAGTAAAAAGTAATAGATTAGACTATTTCGAATCAGGGAACTATAACTCTCACTCATATAGCTTAAATGTAGCTTATTCTGATGCCATAGCATACGCTAGAAGGGCTATTTTAGAAGAAAGAGGATATCAAGGTACTTACAACGCTTTTTCTGACCTTATACAGGCATATGATGAATTAGCTAACTATATGTATGACCGCTTCTATCAGTTAGGAGGAACGCCTTATAACTATCATGGTCATGAAAATAGATAAATAAAAAAAGGGTCGCATACCAACAAAAATGTGGCTCTTTTTTTATGGTGAAAAATAAACGAAAAACCTCGCAAAAAACTTTCGAATATCCACGCAAAAACACGAGAACTTATGAAAATCCAACGAAAAATACAGAAAACAAGCACACGAATAAATTCGAACAGTTCCAAAAATGAGACGATTATATACAAGCGCCTTAGGTAGTACCAAAATTGAGACGACCAAACAACTGCTATGGGCTA
>CAJTKB010000055.1 GCA_910576925.1 uncultured Bacilli bacterium
TAAATATATTTAAGATCGTTCGAAATTTCGTGTCTAAAAACTTGACCTAAATCCACTTGTGTTTTTTCTAATACCTTATGAAATAAGGGAAAACTAGCCACTGGCTAGTTCTTTGTAAACAGGTTTATCCTGCTTTTATTTTGTTTCGATTATTTTTGAAAATATGGTATTTCAATGGCCACAACTTCAGCCATAAGTATGACTATTATTTTTCATATTTTTATAATTTGGATAGCTATTGTTTAGTTATCTTTTTTTGTTTTGTAGGGCTGTAAAAATACGATAAGCGCGTTATAATTTTTTTAAGATATTTTAAAGAAAGTTGGTGCGTTACTATGATATGAATTGTTTAAGAATTTAAAGGGGGTAATAATTTATATGCAAGAAAGAAGTGATAAAAAATTAGAACATCTAAAAATTTATGTAACAGAAATTGCTATGTTAGAATTTATCAAAGATAATAATTTAATTGGTAATGAAGAATACAAGAAACTTAAAAATAAAATTGAAAACGAATATGCAAAATATAACAAACTAAACAATTCAAAATATAGTTTTGCATGAATAAAAAACATTTGAAATATGCTATTGATTCAACAATTATGGAAAGGAATAAATGAATAATAAAGTTGAAGTAATAGCACCAACTTCTAAAACAATGTGCTTAAAAGAAAATAAAGAAATAAAACGAATTAAAGCTTGTGCTTACTGTCGTGTTTCAACAGATAACGAAGATCAAAAGACAAGTTACGATTCACAACGAATCCATTATAAAAATATGATAGAAGAAAATCCTGACTATGAGTTTGTGGGAATATATGCTGATGAAGGTATAACTGGTACACAGACTAAAAAACGAGAGCAATTTAATCAGATGATGAGTGATGCCTTAAATGATAAGATTGATTTAATACTAGCAAAATCTATTTCAAGATTTGCTCGAAATACGGTTGATACACTTAATTGTGTTAGATTACTTCGTGAACATAATGTAGATGTCTTTTTCGAAAAAGAAAACATTCATACCTTAGGCCTATCCAATGAACTATTTTTAACTTTATATAGTGCCTTTGCCCAAGCGGAAAGTGAATCAATATCAGAAAACGTAAAAGCAGGCGTTCGTATGAAAATGAAACGTGGAGAGCTAGTTGGTAAGTATGCTCCGTTTGGTTATTTATATGATAAAGAAAAGAACATCTTAATACCTGATGAAAGTAAGAAAAATATTGTTACTTATATTTTTGAAGAGTATTCCAAAGGTATAGGCTTTAGAACAATAGCTTCAAATTTAAATAATCTAGGAATACCTAGTCCATCTAATCTAAAATGGTGCCATGCTTCTGTTAGAAGAATTATTACAAATGAAAAATATGTAGGAGATTTAAGAACTGGTAAATACTATTGCGATAATGTAATATCTCATAAAAGAAAAGTGAATTATGGAGAGAAAGAACAATACTTTACTTCCAATCATCACGAACCAATTATCTCTCGTGAATTATGGGATAAATGCCAAGAAATATTAACAATCAGAAGTAAAATTATAAAGCCAGATGGAAATAGAGATAAGTTTAGTAGAAAATATCCATTTAGTAGTAAAATCTTTTGCGGGATATGTGGTGAACGTTTTATTAGACGTTCTTATAAAATCAGAAGCAACGGGAAAGAAGTTGCTTATTGGATATGTCGAAGTCATAGAAACAAAATTGATTGCTCTAATTTAATTCATTACAAACAAGAAGAATTAGAAGATATATTTGTACTTGCTTATAACAAATTGTTTCAAAATAGTGATAAATATATCAATGCGTTTATGAAAAAGGTAAATGAAGTTAGCAATGAAAATCAAGATTATAATACCCAAAAGAAGATACAAGATGAAATTGGAAAACTAGAAAATAAATTATCTAATCTTATTGATTTACAACTTGACGGAACTATTTCAAAAGATATTCTTAATCAAAAAAATCTTGAAATCACTAGCAAGATTAAAGAGTATGAACAACAGCTTAAAGATACTAAAAATATAGAAACAACTAGAAAACAAAAACTAGAACAAATTGATAAAATATCCAATACTTTAAAAGAATATAAAGGTTTAACTAAATTCAATGAAGAAGTATTTAATAGTCTAGTGGATAAAATCATTATTGGCGAAAAATTAGAAAACGGAGAAAAAGATTTTTATAGAATTAAATTCATTTTAAAAACTGGAGAGTTAATCAATGAAAATCTTCCAAACGGAAAACTAGATATTGGTACTAACTTTGGTAAATATGGTTTTACAATCACAAAACAAGAACTAGAAGAAAAGGAAGATAATGTGTCTGCCTATGTACTACAACGGCACACGAATGTATATTCCTGCTATTTTCTTTTCTTCATTCATATTTTTTAATCCTCCTTTTTATCTTTGAAACCTAAAAAGAGGCGACAAAGACACATTAAATTGGTTTTATGTCTTTGACACCTCTTAAAATCTAAATAAGTTCTATTAATATAATTTAAACTTCGTTTCATATTAACCCCCAAAAACATAAAACTTGTTTCTTGGTTACCTATTATAGATATTTAAAATTTAAAGTCAAGACATAATTACCATTTTTTGCCTATTTAAAGGCATTTTAAGAGAAGTTGATTAGTATTTAATACATTTAATTTAATGATTTAATAAAACTTTCTAAATCTTTTATTTCTATGGAATTTGCTAGACTTCCAACATATATAGTTTTAGAGTAATTAAAAACTAGAAAAGTAATACCTTTAATAATAACTCTATGGGGTTCGATATAATTCAAATTTGTGTGTTCTATATTTTTGATACTACCATTGATAATAGTAGGTTTTGTATTACAAAAATCACAAATAAACTCTATTTTCTTTTTTAATTCTTCATCAAAATGTAATTCCTTTGTTTTTAATTTAATCATATAAATCTATTCCTTTCTTTCCTTAAATGCAAAAAATCAACTTCATTTGAAGTTGATACTATATGTTTAAATCTAACAAAAGTTAGAATAGATTGCTCAATGGTGCGAGTGTCGTAGATATCTACAACTCTTACATAGTTCGAAATGATATAAATATCACTCACATAATTTAAAAAATATATATAACAACTTTTTAATTCTTTACTCTCTAATCAGTATGAACATCTATGCTATTCCACCTTTTAAAACCAGAGTCTAATGATAATCTTTTAACCCTACTAGTTTTCCTATCATCACTTACTTTTATATTTCTTATATTATCTAATGCAATTTCAAAATATTTAGTAGCAGTTTCATCATCAATTTTAGGATTATTTTCTTTTATCTTAGAATATATTGCTTGTGCCAAATCTAAATCACATACAACATCAGTTTGTTTACCTGTAAGATAATCATCTGTCAAATAATCATACATTACTTGTTTAGAAAATGGAAGATATTTTCTATCAAAATCTAAAACACTGTTATCCAAACCACATTTTATACATCCACAACTTTTATATGTTCTACCTTCATAACGATCATAATCTATCTTAGAATATACTAGAATGTGCTTACATGATTTATAATTTTTTAATTTCATACTTTTACACATATCAACTTGCTTTTTATATAAACTTTCATTTTGTTTTCTTAATTCGAAATATCTTTTTATTACTTCATTCTCTTCAAGATTATTCATTTCTTCAATAATCCTTTGTCTTTGCTTTGTTATTTCTTCGTAATCTTTTTCTAAATTGCTCATAATAAACCTCCCTAACTACTTGATATTTTATCATATTTTTTATCATTTGACTATCAATTTATCAAATTTCTATATCATCCTCCATTCTAAAATGAAAGTGGAATAAATTTTAAAGGAGGTTTACAGTCTATGT
>CAJTKB010000056.1:0-2242 GCA_910576925.1 uncultured Bacilli bacterium
AATTTTTCCGCTTATGTTTCAACAAATTCAAGACATTTTCAAATACTATTGACATATAATTTTTTATGGATATGATACATAAAATAGATATCAAGATTGTAATTTTGAACATTTCAAATAACTTCTAAAAAAATATTAAAATTACTTATAACTTTATTTATAAAACTTTAACTAAAGGTGATATATTATTCAAAAATATTTCCAATAATCGTTTTGAAACTATATTATTTAAAGTTAGACCTAAATTTTTTATTTACTTTTGCAACTTACGACTATATTGAAGACCATTATTATATATTAAACTAATAAGTATTAGGCCTTGAAAGTCATACACTTTTTTAGTAAAATAAACTTGGAGGTATTATGAAAAGTACTCTTATTAATATAATTAATTATTATCAAAAGATACCAGGCAGTTTTCATAGTAAATGTAGATATTACCCAACTTGTTCACAATATATGAAAGATGCTATTTTAGAATATGGCTGTATAAAAGGATTATTTTTAGGGATAAAAAGAATTCTAAGATGTAATCCTTTAGGCGGTATGGGCTATGATCCTGTTCCAAAAAGAAAAGGAGATTTTTATGAAAAAATATAAATATGTTAATTTATTTGTAATCATATGTGCTATTTTGTTATGTACTGGCTGCAAGCAAGATGATATGGAAGATATAGATATAATTGTTACTAATTATGCAAGTGAGTATATAACATCTGAGTTATATGGAAAGCATGCTAAAATAGACTCTATTTATCCTGATGGTGTTAAAATAGATGATTACAATATTACAGGAAAGCAAAAAAGAGATTATAGTAAAAAAGGACTATTTATTTATAATGGAATGGTTGATAAAGAAAGAAATTTAGCAGTTGATTTACTAGATTTAAATGGAAAATTAAAAATAATTGATACAACTTATGTTTTAGAAGAAGAATATAGTGTAGAAGAATTATGGCTTAATCCTTCTTCATTACTTATGATGGCAAAAAATGTTCAAATAGGACTTGATGAGTATGTAACAAATAGTTATTTAAAAAAGGAAATAGATGATGCTTATGATAAGTTAAAAGTTACTCTATCAGAGCTTGATGCCAACTATAGAGTAACTGTTCAAAATACAAAAGATACTACCATTGTTGTTAATAGTCCTAGTTTAAAGTATTTAGAAAAATTTGGTATTAATGTCATCTGTATTGATAATAAGGCTACTGATAAAACTTTAGATGAAGTTGAAGATCTAATTTTAAATGGAACTATTAGATATATTTATAATTTTAAGGGAGATAAATTAAGTAATAATGCAAATAATTTATTAAAAAAATTTACTGATTTAAAGGAATTAACTTTACATAAACTTGATAATCTAACAGATAAAGAAAGAGATGATAAAAAGTATTATATTAGTATAATGAATGACAATCTAGAGTTATTAAAACAGGAACTATATCAATAATAAAAACGAGCTGTTAATTTAATAATTAGACAGCTTGTTTTTATATTATTTTGTATATTCTACAATATTTGTAAACTCTTTATTATTCTCAATTATTTTATATTTTTTAGAACTTAAGTCTATGTTTATTATTCTTTTCTTATTTTTATCTGTACTTAATGTATCTATAATCTGTAAAGTATTTTCCCCTATCAATTCCATTTTACTTAAAGTATCATAGTGAACATTATATACTATTTTATCTTTTGTACCAGTTCTTAAATAAATTGTATTATCTTTTAAATAAACAAATGATTTATTATATATTAATAGGTCATCAGCTTCTACAATTGTACTATTTTGTCCTGTTTTTACATTATATCCATAATATATTTTTTTATTATTAATAATATTAGAGTATATTAGAATATCAGACTTTATTTCTAATGGTGTACTATTTGCTGTATTATTTGCAATTGTACTTATTTCTCCACTTTTGTTATCAAATTTATAAATAGAATTATCAGCATTTACAAATATAGAGTTGCTACTACTTGAATATTCGATATCTACATTTTTGCTATTAAATACTTTTAGTGTATCTGTTGATATTTTTTTATTTTCTTTATCTATTTTTGTACGTGTTAGACTACAATTTGAGTTATTTATATAAATCTCATTTTTATTAAATGATAAATCATTTGTTTTTGAAATCTCTCCATTTGTGCAAGATGCTGGTCCTATTTCTAGGTATTTTGTTAATTCATATAGTCTATTTCCGCTTTCCAAAGAAATTGTATATAATAT
>CAJTKB010000056.1:2252-3778 GCA_910576925.1 uncultured Bacilli bacterium
AAGAGATATAGTTTATTATCATAATAAGTATAATAAGTAAAATCACCTAAGTTTCCCGTTCCTTGTAATAAATTATATATTTTAATAATTGTTCCATCTTTTTTTAATGCTACTATATAATTATCATTTATAGCAAAACCATAAAGATTTTGAAGTTCACTGTTAAGGGTTGTAATTTCAATAGTTTGTTTTTTCTGCTCTTTCTTTTTCTTTATATTAGATGATATATATTTATAAGCAAAAAAGAATATTGTGCCAATTAAGATAATAGCTATCACTATGATTATTAGTCCTTTATAGTCTTTTTTTCTTTCAAATTCTTCTGTTTTTAGGATGTTATTATCCATATTATCACACTCCCTATAATGTAATTTTAGCATGACTTAAAAAAAAAGACTATAAAAGTCCTAATTTTGTATTTTTAAATTTAAATATTTTACATTTTATTTTATTATAAGATGTTTTATTTTTCCTTTTTTGATTGGTGATATTTCATTAACTTTTTTATTTATTATATCTAAATTTGGTTTGATCTCATTATAAAAATTTTCCAAAGTACCATCTCTTTCATCATCTAGCCTTTGAATAAGTATTTGAGAATATCTTTTATTTATATATTCATCATCTATTCCTAAATAATTAAATTTATTATATAAATTAATAATATCATCTTCATTATCTTCAAGAGGTGCAATAAAATTACAATCATCTTTTATATCTTTAAAATACAAATACTTAAATTCTTTATTGTCAATTATTTTTTCTTTTAAAACATTTGAATAAACGTCCATTGTTGGACAGTAACCAAAACACCTATCATTATCTATTATAGTTGCAAAGGCATGATTAACTTTTGTTGTTTTTCTATTTTCATCATCTGGAAAAGCAAAAGTGTGCATACTTTTATTTCCTATTCTATTTTCCAAATTAACTAATAAATCTGTAAAATTACGACAAACAGAATTTCCTGTTGCTACTCTACAACCGCATCCAAAGATTGGCAATAAGTAATAACAATAGTAATTAATGTATTCTTCGGATAACATATATTTATTAGCTTTGCAAGTTTTATTATATGATAAATATCCCTCTTCTAATAGTTCTTTATAAAATATTGCTACTCCTAATCCATCAGTTATTCCTTCTCTTTTAAAAAATATGGTAAGTTTGTCTAAATACTTATTATACTCTTCCATTAGGCTATTATACATATCACTATGTATTATTATATTACGTATCTCAGTTCGTAAGGTATAGTCTTTTTCTTCTTCCAACATACCAATACTATATTCTTTGCTATTCTGCATAATAATTAGTTTTTTTACAATATTTAGTATAGCTTTTATTTTAAGATTTCTTTGATATTTAACTAAATCAATCGTTCCTACACTCATATTTTAGTCCCCTTTTTGTTCACATATTATACTATACCTTTTATAGAATGTAAATATTATTATGGGTGAGTCTAATTAACCTTCATTTTAAAATGAAAGTGGAATAAATTTTAAAGGAGGTTTACAGATTAT
>CAJTKB010000057.1:0-1818 GCA_910576925.1 uncultured Bacilli bacterium
ACAGTTTTTGTTGCATTTACTTCTTCAAAGTTGCATTTACTTTTACATTTGAGCAAACTTTTGATATGTTAAGAGTTTGGTATTATAATCATTTTCACCAAGATCCTAGTTTTTCGCCAGTTCCAAAATGGAATATGATGTTTTACGACCCAACATTATGGATGCCAGTAGATACCTATTTAGTAAAAGGACAAATTCCGTTTCAAATTATGTTTAGTGCTAATTATCCTAATCATAAATCTGATAATATAAAATCTATTTCCATTGAATTGCCATTTGAAGTATTATCAAAGGAGGAGAATGAAGAGTATCTAAGATGTATGCTAGAACTGATCAGAATATATTCTGGAGATAGTGTAAACTTAGTTCTAGGGAATGGTGCGAGTACACGAGGAATGTTATCTTTTATTGCAAATAGAGATCTTTCTATGTATTCTACGAAAGAATTGGATTATTATGAATTTTTTGATAGGTTATGCGATAACACTGTTCGAAATATTATTTATATCGGAGATTCTATGAAAAAAGGAGTAAAATCTGAAACAATAGATAAGGTTCAAAGTGAAATTGTCGATTTACATAAAAGACTAACTGCAAGGGGAGTAATGACTGAGGAAGAACTTGAACAATCAAATGAAAAAATTAAAAAACACATATTATCTCTTTTATAACCTAAAGGACTTTGGTGGTGATATGTCTACCCACATATATAATAGCAGCTATTAATTTTTTGCTAATAATATTTGCTAATAATAAAAGAATGATGTATTATTATATAAATAGTTTTATTAGTTTTTAGGAGGCTTTAATGACAGAGATATATTTAAGCTATTTTTCAAATAATCCGAAACAATTAGATGAAAAGAAAGAATTAGAATTATTTTTTGAGTATCAAAATATAATTAAAGATGACTTAAAAAGAATCAGATATTTAGTATCTGATTACGATTTTAGTAAAGAAAAAGAATCTTTATTATTTTATTTAAATAATGTAATTAGAGATATAACTCGTAATAAATTCGAAGATGATCCTGAAGATGAATTAAATATAAGAGTATATGAAAACTATTTAGTATTTTCTTATTATAAGTTAGATGAAGAAGGTATTACAGTACTAGATACGCCTTCTATTGTGATAATCACTAGGGATATGAAAAACATTTATTTTGTTGATGAAGTATTTTCTATTTTTCGTGAAGAAGAAAAAGATGATCCATATAATAGAGGATATGATAATATCACTTATTTTAAATTAGATAAGCAAACTATACATAGATATGATTTTACATTAGAAGAATACACTTGGGAGTTGTTTCAACTATGCTTTGGCAAAACAGAAATATTTACAAAAAGATTTAAGAATAATTGATAAATTTTTCATAAATTCTAGATAAGTAACACACCACTAATTTGTCAAAAATAACTTAGCTTTGTGCCAAAGGAAGTCCTTTTGAATCCTATAAATATTATAGTTTAATTGCTATGATATTTTTAATATTTAAGTACTGGTGTCAATATATACTAGATGGCTGTTCCTGCTTAATAGCACCTGCTAAACTTATTTTAGTTCTCTCACTTGTTCTTTCTATTTCGTTTTGGGATATAGTTGTTAAGAGTCTAGTAACCATTTTTCCATTAGCATTAGTAGTATTTATATCATCATTAGCACAATCAAGATAAGCATTGTTTTCTTCTAGGAACTTCATTATAACTTTCATATCATAAACACTTCTTGTTAATCTATCTAGTTTCAGTACAATAATATAATATAATATAATATAATATAATATAATATAATATAATATAATATAATATAAT
>CAJTKB010000057.1:1918-3543 GCA_910576925.1 uncultured Bacilli bacterium
ATTTTAGTAATTAAATTATATAATTACCTATATATAGTTATAGTTAATAAAAGGCAAATAATTAATTTACATACATTTATTTTTTTTAATAACCATGGTATAATATACAAAATTAAAAGGGGGAAATGTATGGCTTATTATAATAGAAATGGCGAAACATTAAAAATTAAAAGAAAAAAAATGCAATACTTGTCATCTGGAGAATGTGCTTCTGTGTGTCATAATAACGAAATAATACTTAAAGAGTATTTTTCTGATACCTTAATAAATTGTAGATTAGGAACTAAAATATTTGATATATTAAAAGACATAGATAATAATCACTTTATAAAATTGTTTGAAATTTATAGTGATATGGACTTATCAGAAATAATTCAATATAAAGCTAATGTTAGAAAATTTTTTGTCGATGCTTATACCGCTGAATATTATAGTGATGACTCAGTTAATGTATTATATGAATCTATTGATTATATACTTGATAATTTTAATGAATTAGAAAAATTATTTGATATATTTACTGACAACTTAATAATTACTGACGATGTAAAACGAAAAAATTCAATACTCAGTCATAGTGGAATTATTATTATAGACCCAGACACCTTTTATACATCATCATTTCCAAAGCAAGATATAGCAGTCATAAACAAAAAAGAATTATTAACCTTATTCAGAAGTGTGTGTACTAGCAGTATAGGGAAGATTGAAAATCACGATGATATTTTAAAAAAGATTGTTTTAGATTTAACCAATATAGATATTGGGAGTAAAACTGATATAACTTATGAAATTTCAAAAAAATTAACATATGTTAAAAAACCAATAGATTATTTGACAAAATAGATAGAATAAAAATACAAGAAAAGACCCAATTTTTCCCACACCCCTTATCGGCTATTTTTAATTGTAAGCAACTATTCTTTTATAAAAGACTTAGTTTGTTGTAAGGAAGAAAAAGGCTCATTTCATGTAGTAGAAAGATACTTATTCTTATATAAAGTATAGTTATTATTTATACATTATATGAGGATAACCTTATTGGACAAAGTACGATTTTCATTTTTTTAACTTTTTTAACTATTTAAAATTATCTCAAAAATGAAATTGGGTTATTATTAACTAAAATTATTATTCTTTATAAATATTTTCCTTATTACAAATGTTGAAATTGTAAGTGCTGTAACACTTAATTTCCTTTATAAAATAAGGGTAAAACCATTTAATTATAAACTGAAAAATAGTATTATATTTATAGGAAATACTAACTGTTGAGTACTTGCCAACTTCTTGAAGGAAGGAGGCCTGATATTATGAAGAAAAAAGATTTACTAATCTCATTTCTAATATTAATCATCATTTTATTAATAGTCTCTGTATTGATACTTATAATAAAAAATAGTACTCAATCTAAGCATAGATTAAGTACATTTACTCTAAATTTAGGGTAAGTACTCAACTTGGCGAAGTTTAGTATTTCCCTTTTTTTATTTTATGCAAGTTTCCTAGACATATTCATCATAACATAATTGTTGACTTTCTTCAAGTTTTTGACTTGATTTTTTGTAGATTGTTAATTGAAAAACGAAGTTGGACACTAAAAATAATTGTGTCCAAGTTAGTAT
>CAJTKB010000058.1 GCA_910576925.1 uncultured Bacilli bacterium
GCTCCGGCAGTACCAGGGATACCTTGAGGCCCAGTAGGTCCAGTGGCACCTATAGCTCCGGCAGTACCAGGGATACCTTGAGGCCCAGTAGGTCCAGTGGCACCTATAGCTCCGGCAGTACCAGGGATACCTTGAGGCCCAGTAGGTCCAGTGGCACCTATAGTTCCAGCAGTACCAGGGATACCTTGAGGACCAGTAGGCCCAGTGGGACCTGTTGGTCCACCAGCAGTACCAGGGATACCTTGAGGTCCTGTTGGTCCTGTTGGTCCTGTAGGACCAGTAGGGCCTAAAATAAAGCAAGGAGATTGATGGTTGCAGCATCTTCTTCTATTATTATCATCAAAATCATTCATAATATTTTACCTCCTGATATATAATATGCTGTTTTTTTAACAAGGCAATTATATTTGTCTATCAGTGCCATATATTCTAAATTTCAATTTATAAAACTATATTTTTAAAGTACTATATTACAAATTTGTAAGATATTGTAATATTAAACAAGTGACAAATAAGTGTACTTATTATATCCTTATATTAAAGGAGACAAGTATTTAATATGAGTTATATGATAGCGATTAAAACAGCTATTATTGTTTTTCCAATAGTAGCTTTTCTTTTTACATTAATATATATATTATATGAATATCATAAATATGGATCAATAAGTAAATTTAGAACTTTAATAGTTTATTCTTTCATTCTTTATATTATTACTATTTATTTTTTGGTAATATTACCACTTCCTAAGTTAGATGAGGTAGTCAAAAGAAATGATATGATAAGGCTTGTTCCTTTTTCATTTATTAAGGATTTTATATATAAATCATCATTTGATTTGTTTGATAGTTCTACTTACTTGAAAGCTTTAAAAGAACCTTGCTTTTATACTGTATTTTTCAATATTCTTATGACTGTTCCATATGGTATGTATTTAAGATACTATTTTAAATGTAGTTTAAAGAAAACTATACTTTTTAGTTTTTTACTTAGCTTATTTTTCGAAGTTACTCAACTCACAGGCCTTTATTTTATTTATAAATATCCATATAGAATTTTTGATGTCGATGATTTAATAATAAATACATTAGGTGGTATGCTAGGATACTTTGTTATGGGAATATTTGCTAGATTTTTACCATCAAGAGATAAAATAGATGATGATTCAAGAATGGTTGGAAGAAAAGTTTCTGGTCTTAGGCGCGTTTGTGTCTTTTTGTTAGACTTTTTAATTTTAGGAATAGCAATATTATTCTTTAAGAATCATTATATCAAATTATTAATATTTTCTTTTTACTATATTTGGTATCCTCTTATTACTGGTGGTATGACTTTAGGAAGTAGGTTTTTGAATGTTAAAGTAGAATTTTTAAATTATACTGTTATAAGGTGTATATTTAGAGTAATATTTATTTATATGTATTATTTTTTTGTTCCTTTTTTTATCCTTTATATAGCCAATTTTTTAAATATCAATATTTTACAGTTTATAATGATATTTTTTATACCTTTATTTTATTTTGTTAATGTAATTATTATATTAGTAAAAGGAAGTATATTCTATGATTATTTTTTAGGAACTATCTATAAGAGTACTATAAATGATAAAAAATAGAAAAAAAGAAAAAGATTTTAATTGTGATAATTTAATGTTATAATATCTTTAGATTTATATAATATTTAGTGATGAATAGGGTGGTATGAAATGAATGATGTTATTGTTGATAAAAATATAGAAAATATAGAATTATTAGGTTTTGAAAATTTAGAAGATAAGGAAATATATAGGAATATATTTAGTCAAGTAATAAAAAATATATGTGATTTTTTATATAATAAAGTTCCTTCTTATGACTATGGTAAACTAAATGAGCTAATTAAGAATCTTAAAATAGTTTGTAGAAATTATGAGACTCCAGAATGGGATAAAAATACAAATACTATTTTTGTAGCTCAATATGATCAGTTGGGTGAGAGAATAAATGATGAGAAAGAGATTATTAACTTTATACATGAAATAATGCATTTTGTTAAGTACTGTAATGCTCAAGATGATAATATAGGTAATAAATATTTTTCATTTGATGAATTGTTTACTGAATATTTAACTTATAATATAGTAAGAAGAATTGGCGGTATTAGGCTAGAAAATTACTATATTAGAAATATATGTGGTTATTTTGGTAAAGATGATTTGAAGTTTATGAATTTATTAGTTTCAAAGATTGATTATTGTCATCTTGTAAATGTTTTTTTTGAGGATAATGTTAATGAATTAGAGAAACTAATAGGAGTTAATGTTTTAAACAGTATTCAAAAATATTTTTTATATTATGTTAGAATATATGATATGTATAATATTCCCTTGAAAAAATTAAATGAGTTATTAAAAGAAGGCAGTTATCCTTATAATATACATATGAATGCTTTACAACAAAATTTGGTAATGATTAATAGAGATATAGAGAATATTACAGAAACTAAAAGTTTACATTAAATAGGTTTGTAATTATAGGATTATTTAGGTATAATTTATAATAGAAAGAAGAGTTTTATATGAAATTAGATAGTCCAAAAATAGAAAATGTAGTAGAAAAAGATTTTTTTGAATGTGTTAAGTTGCAAGAATTTGAAGAAGGCTTGTTTGATGGTGCTTTAATAGATAGGGAGATTACATTAGAAGATATTACAATAGATTCCTGCGTTTTTAAAAATGTGAATTTTTCAAATGTTACATTTAAGAATGTTGATTTAATAGATGTAGTATTTGAAAAATGCGAGTTTTGTAATAAAGACTTTGATTCTAAGCGTATTACTAGAGTAGAATTTAAAAATTGTAAACTTACTGGTACTTCTATGATAGACTCTTCTATAAAAGATGTTAATATAATAGAATGTAATTGTAGTTATTTAAATATGTCTGGTTCATCTATTAATAGATTGATGCTTAAGGATAGTGATTTCTCTAATGCTAGTTTTTATTATGCTAAAATTAAAAACTTTGAAATAGATAATATTAAACTATATAAAACTGAGTTTTTAAAGGTTAGTTTGATAGGAGTGGATTTTTCTACATCAGATATATGTGGTGCTATATTTGATATGTCTTCTCTTAATAAGATAATAATAGATGAAGTACAAAGTAGCTATCTAATAGGTATGTTAGGAATAGTCATTAAGAGGTAGTTAAACTATGATAGAAAAAATAAAAGAGGATGTTAAAATAAAATGTAACCAATGTCAAGGACTAAATAAAAAAGAGAGACTAGGCAATGGATT
>CAJTKB010000059.1 GCA_910576925.1 uncultured Bacilli bacterium
ATATAATGTTTTCATTAAATTAATTCTGGTGTTGCACTTACTTTTTCATTTCACCGTAATAAAATTTTACGGTATTTTTACACAAACAAATAATATTTATACCCTATTATTAGAAAAATCCTCAATGATAAGATTACTATCTAACATCATTATATCATCTATTACTATCCTAGCATTATAACTATATTTCTTTGCAAAACTTTCAAACAGCAATAAAAGATTGCCATTATCATCTACTATCTGTTCAAGCATTGGTGGTAAATTAAAAGAAAAAGAAGCCCTACTATAGTCATCTATATTTTCACTATACTTATAAACAAGAATTTCGCTATCCTTAATCCTAGTATAAGACTTACTAAGAAAAACATATGTAATATCATCATCCTTATAAAAAGCAATCCCCTGTATCTTATTAGGTACAGTAAACTCCCTCACATATTTTAAAGAGATACTCTCCTTCTCTCTTATAATATCAAATACTTTTATAAGACCATTAGATTTCTTATTAAAACTACCTACATAAAGTCTATCTAAATAAACTGTTAGATAAGAACAAACCATATTACCTTCTTCTAATAAAATACTTCCACCAAGACTACTATCACAAACATTATAACTTCTTTTACTAGAAACATCTCCCCTAATAAATTCCTGATATCTATAACTACAAACCTTTCCCTTAGAAGAACAAATCCATATTAAACTATTTTTCTTATCATAGCTAATACCACCTACATGACTTTTATTATCAAGTATTATATCTCGAATAAAACTTCCTTTTTTATCAAACATACAAACTCTAGAATTCTCTTCATTTGTAGAGTAACAGGAAATAAATACATATGGTTCTACATAACAAAGACCTTGAGGAACTAAATAATCTTTTAAAACTACTTTAAATAAAGATCCCTTCTTATATTTTTCATAATTACCATATTCATTTTTCTTTCTAAAAAACATCTATAACACCTACTATTCAACTGTTACTGATTTTGCTAAATTTCTAGGTTTATCAATATCGCAACCTCTATCAAGTGCAACATAATAAGCAATAAGTTGCAAAACACAAACAACTAGTATACTATCTAAAAATCTATTTGTAGATTTAATAACTATTTTTAAATGCTCATCATTATCATCTAATCCTTCAGTTGTAATAACAATTCCCTTAGCTCCACGAGATTCTACTTCTCCTAAATTAGAAAGTGTTTTCTCTTTTAAATTTTTATCTGTGATCACAGCTACTACAGGAATATCTTTTTCAATTAAAGAAATAGTTCCATGCTTAAGTTCACCCGCCTGATAAGCTTCACTATGAATATAAGATACTTCTTTAAGTTTTAGACTGCCTTCCATACATATTGCATAATCTATTCCTCTACCAATAAAGAAACAAGATTCACTCTTTGAAAGGATTGAAATAACTTCTTTATAATTATCAACATTTTTAATCACTAAATCCACTAAATCAGGTAACTTATAAAAATCATTATAACTTATTTTGTCTTTTAACAGCCCCTTCTTATAAGAAGTTACATAAGAAATAAGTGATAAAACGCACACTTGTAAAACATAAGCCTTAGTAGTAGCAACTGCTATTTCAACACCTGCTTCAGTTAAAATCTTTCTATCCACTTCTCTAGCAATTGTTGAATTACTATTATTAACTATAGCAAGAGTGTCTATTCCCAGTTTTTTTACTTCTCTCATCGCTGCAATAGTATCGGCTGTTTCTCCTGATTGTGATATTAATATAACTAATGTTTTATCATTATAAATCTTTTTCTTATAACGATATTCACTAGCAGCATAAACATTAGTTTTTATCTCAGCATATTCTTCTAACAAGACTTGCCCCACGAGACCAGCATACATCGCTGAACCACAAGCTACTATATCAATACTTTTATACTCTGATAAATCTAACTCTTTCCAACTATCACTATTACTATATCTATCAAGTAAATTGCTAATAACCTGAGGCTCATCCATTATTTCCTTTAGCATATGATGACTATACCCATTTTTATCATTACTTATATTACTACTAGTTGATTTGAGAATTTCTTTATTTATCTTTTTATTTTCCTTATAAACTTCATAAGAATCGTTTTTTAAAATTGCAACATCGCCTACATCTAACAAAATATAATCACTTGTATATTTAATAATCGCTGTTATATCACTAGCTAAAAAGTTTCCTTTATTGCCTATTCCTATTAATAAAGGACTATCCTTTCTAAGTGCATATAACTCATCACTTCCATCTATTATTATTCCTAACGCATAACTACCAACTAGTTTTCTTTTTAATAATTCTATAGAATCAAGAATACTATTATCTCTAAGACTATAATCAAGAAAAGCAGCAATTACTTCACTATCTGTATCACTATTAAACTGATAGCCTTCTTTTATTAAATTTCTTTTTAATACATTTGCATTCTCAATAATACCATTGTGTACAAGAGTTACCTTGCCTACTTTATGAGGATGAGCATTATTAATATTTGCCTCTCCATTAGTTGCCCATCTAGTATGTGCTATTCCATAAATTGAATCCTTGATATTAAGTTTTTTAATTTCCTCTTCTAATTTACTAACTCGTCCAACACTTCTAATAACAGAGATTTTATTATCTATATTAATAGCAACACCTGACGAATCATACCCTCTATATTCTAGAGCATAAAGTCCATTAAGTAAAACTTCAACAGTATTATCCTTTCCAATATAACCTATTATTCCACACATAAAATCCTCCTAAAAACAATTTAAAGGTTAATATATTTTTTGTTGTAATTTTAATTTTACTTTTTATAATATATTTTACGAAGCCTTTTCTCCGTTATAGCATCCGCCGAATTTTCGATAACTATAAACCTCGTCAACTATTTAAAGTTCTGGCGCTTAAGATAACCACTACCTTTCTTTTATTTATCTCATTAATATAATTATACAAAACAAAATAAAATGTTACAATTACCTAACTATTATAAGATAACAAAAGATTATAGTAGACACCTATCTTCTATATAATATATAATTATTATAGAAGGTGAATATTGTGAAAAAAAACTTTAATCCAATAATAAATAAGCTAGTTATAATATTTATAGTTATACAACCTCTTCTAGATATATATGCT
>CAJTKB010000060.1 GCA_910576925.1 uncultured Bacilli bacterium
CTATTTTGAAATCTATTTATAATTCTATTTTTATAATTTTATTTATAGTAATAGGTTCTATCTTACTTTTTTTATTTAAGTTAACAGATGAAAATGTAGTTACTAAAACATCTTTTTGCATATCTCTTTTAAAAAGTTTATCAGCACTATATTCATATATTTCCCAACATACACTAGCAGTCATAGAAAATAATATAGAAATAATACAAATAAATGTTAAAGGTAATTTAATATCCATTCTTTTTTTTATAAGTCTAGTAAGATAACAAAAACAGAAAAGGGCATACAAAAAACCTATTATAGTATGAGCTATCGTATCCCAATGAACTTTGATATTAAAACTATTTAAAACATCAAGTGTTATCACACAAAAAATTAATAAATAAATTAAAATTTCTAATATTGATGGTAATTCTAAACATAATCTTTTTTTTATAATAGTCGGAGTTAGAAATAGCAATGTAGAAAACGTACAAAAAATAGTACTTATATAGTTTTTTGTTGCAAAAGTTATAATTATACCTAGAAAAATAAGTATTCTAATAATTAAAAATATTATTAGTATTTTTCTTTCTTTATTTTTATTTGTCATAATACTTTATCCTTTCTATTATAATTAATTTTTTATCCTATATTATATTATTTCCAATAAATAAAAGACTATTAATAAATTTTAATAGCCTTCATTTTAACTAGTTTTTACTTTTAGTATTCTTAGAGCATTTAAAATTGCTATAATCATTACACCAACATCTCCAAATACTGCTTCCCACATAGTTGCAATACCTAAAGCACTTAATAATAAAATGACTATTTTTACTGATATAGCTAGTATGATGTTTTCTTTTACAATTGTCATTGTTTTTTTAGAAATATTAATTACTTCAGCAATTTTTGATAGTTCATCGGTCATTAATACAATATCTGATGATTCTATTGCTGCATCACTTCCTACTCCACCCATTGCTATTCCTATGTCTGATATTGCAAGTACTGGTGCATCATTGATTCCATCACCTACAAATATTAATTTATTCTTTTCACTTTTTTCTTTCATTAATTCTTCTACTTTTTGAACCTTTTCATTAGGAAGTAGTTCAGAACAATAAGTATTAATTCCTAATTTGTTAGCAATACTTTTACTTATACTTTCTTTATCCCCTGTTAACATAATTATCTTTTGAATACCTATCTTTTTTAATTTAGGTATAGCTTTAAATGAATCTTCTTTTATTTTATCTGATATTACAATGGAACCTTTAAATATATTATCTATTGCAATATAAATTACAGTACCTATAGCACTATTTTTTTGATATTCTATTTTATTATTGTTCATTAGTTTATCATTTCCTACTAATACTTTTTTATTATCAATAATAGCACTTATTCCTTCACCTGATATTTCCTTAGTCTTTTTTATAATTTCTTCATTTATATTTTCTTTATAAGCTTTTTTTAATGATATTGCAATTGGATGATTTGAGTAATATTCTGCATATACTGCTATTTTTAATAATTCTTTTTTTTCTATATTAATAGCATTAATATTTTGAACTTCAAAAACTCCTTCTGTTAGAGTACCTGTTTTATCACAAACTAGGATCCTTGCATTAGATATCATTTCTAAATAGTTGCTTCCCTTTACTAAAACTCCTATTTTTGATGATGCACCAAGACCTCCAAAAAAGCTTAATGGTATCGATATAACTAGAGCACAAGGACAAGAAACAACTAAAAATGATAATGCTTTATATAACCATTCATAAAAGTTTGAATCATTTGTAATTAGTGGTGGTAATAATGCTAATAATAAGGCAATTATAACTACTACTGGTGTATAATATTTAGCAAATTTAGTAATAAAGTCTTCAGATTTAGATTTTCTGTTACTAGCATTTTCCACAAGATCTAAAATTTTGCTGACAGTTGATTCTTTGAAATTTTGTGTTACTCTTATTTTTATTACTCCATCAGAGTTTATACAACCACTTAATACTTCATCTCCTACTTTTACTTTTCTTGGTACAGATTCACCTGTAAGTGCTGTTGTATTTAGTAGAGAAGAACCATTTATAACAATTCCATCAAGTGGTACTTTTTCTCCTGGTTTTACAATAATAGTTTGTCCTATCTTTACTTCGTTAGGGTCAACTTTTTCTATTTTTTTACCTCTTTCTATATTAGCATAGTCTGGTCTTATATCCATAAGAGATGCTACTCTCTTTCTTGATTTATCAACAGCGTAACTTTGAAAGAATTCTCCTATTTGATAAAAAAGCATAACAAAAACAGCCTCACTATATTCTCCTATAAAAATTGCTCCAATGGTTGCTACTGACATCAAAAAATTCTCATCAAATATTTTTCCTCGTTTAATATTTCTAAGTGCTTTTCTTAATATATCTAGTCCTACTACTAAATAACTTATTATTAGTATACTATTTTTTATTAAGTTGTCAGATATTAGTAAAGATAAAATAAATA
>CAJTKB010000061.1 GCA_910576925.1 uncultured Bacilli bacterium
ACCATAACAGAAAATGGACGGGATTACTTGAAAAAATGGCTTTCATTGCAAACCATTTTTCTAATTCTTGTCGCTGATTATTATTTAATTTATTTAATTCATCATTTATGTTCAAAATTTATGCCTCCTCAATATAAAATTCAAAATATATAATAGCACAAAATAAGCAAAATTACTACATAAATATAAATATTTTTTACTTTCTATTTTAAGAAAAATTAAAGAAAATACAATTTTTTTTTAAGAAAATACAAAAAAAATTAAAGAAAATACTAATTTTTTTACATATTTTATGTCAATAATTTTTGAAAATGTCCCAAAAATTTCTAAACATTAACGGAAAAATATTTCCGCTAAATTATACATGCTATTATATCAATCTTGAGTCTTTCCGCTCGCCGCGGAGGCAGGCTCAAGATTTTTTGTATATTTTCTTATCTTTCTGCCTATAATATTTTTAGGTGAAAGATTTTTTTGTAAGATACTTTTGTATCTTGGTTTTAAGCATATACTCGTTCGGTATGTGCTTTTTTCATCTGTTGTTTGAAGGATGCCAGTTTCCATGGATGACTCATTGGTGGAATATATTTCTTCTTTTCCTTTTTTATTTCTGGTGTAATATCAAATTCTTTTGAGTATTTCTCGTGTTTTTCTAACTCTCTTAACTCATATACTTTTTCACCAATTGTTACTAATAATTCTCCATTAAAGGCTTCAATTACAAGGCATTCTGTCTTTGATTTAAAACATTTTAATTCGCTATTCTCATAAGGTTGATAATATTTGTTTTTAAATTTTATGCTATTTCCATTATCTATTTTTCTTGGAGTTAAAACTGCTAGAGTATAGTTAATCTTTTCTGCTGATGGTGATTTTTCGTATACAGATTTAAATTTTTTATAATCTAAAGCAAATTTTTTATTGAATTTAGGGATAAATATTTTTATTAAATATTCATTTGCACTTTCAATTGTTGTTATATTATTTAATCTTAATTCATTTATTAGTCTATCTTGAAATGTCTCATTATCTCTTTCAATTAGCCCTTTTGCTTGTGATACACTTGTTGTATCAAGGCTAGTTCCTAATTGTTTGCAAGCATATCCAAATTGCGTTAGTACATCTTTTTCCGAAGTTCTTTTGTCTTCATTGAGTCTATTATAATTAAATACAGTTCTATTATCAGTTTTAAATTGATATGGTATTCCATAATCTTCCAGTATCTGTTTAAATACATTATAATATCCTTTTAAAGTTTCTTGCCAGTCAAAGTATCCTCCAACTATATGATTTGTAGCTTTATCTGTAGCAAGATGTAGACAAGATTTTTTATCTCCAAACCATAGATGATATGAACCATCCATTTCAGTTACTTCTCCAAAATATTTAGGTTTTTCACCTCTTGGGTGAGAATCTTCTAAAGCAACTTCATTATTAACAACAACTTCAATTTCTTCTTCTGTTTTATTTTCTAATTTCTTTTCTTTTTGTAGTTTTTCTTTGGCTAATCGCCTTTTAGTTGCTTTTCTAGCCTTTGGTGAACGAATTCCTTTATTCATTAATGTTGTATATACAAAAGTATATGAAACATTAATATTTTCTTCCTCAGTAAGATACTCGTAAAAATGTTTAAAATTAAAATTGTTATATTTTTTCTGATAAAGGAGTATAATATTATCTGAGAAAGATTTATCTAAGGATTTGGCTGGCTTTCTGTAGCGATTTCCATGTACGAAACCGAGATTTACCTTTCTCTTTATATATTTTTATTAATCTATTTATCTGTCTTATAGATAACCCTAATTTTTCTTTTGCACGAATTTTATTTCCATTATGATCAACTAATTCTTTAATAACTTCATATTTATTTAACTCTTTCATTTTCAACTCAACCTTTCTCATATATCCTCCTAAAAATCTTAATAATAAAATTATTATTTGATTTTTGGAGAACAATTATTTTCAAATTGGGACATTTTCTAAAGTTACTACTTAAGACATTATCATAAATTAATCATAAATACTAATTTTTTTACATATTTTATTGATTTTTTTAAAGAATTTGAGTATAATAATATTAACAGAAGCAA
>CAJTKB010000062.1 GCA_910576925.1 uncultured Bacilli bacterium
AGTAACTACTTGGTATTAGCAAGTGAATTATTATATATAAAATCGAAAATGCTTCTACCGATAGAAAAAGAGGATGAAGAAGTATTTAAGGATCCAAGAGAAGACCTTGCAAGTAAGTTACTAGAATATCAGGCTTATAAAGAAATTAGTGAAACTCTAAAGGAAAAAGAAAATCTTAGAAAAGAGTTATATACGGGTGCTCCAATAGATATAAAAAAATATACTGACGAAACTAACAATATTATTGAAACGGATATTACTATAAATGATTTAATAGATGCATTCAAAGATTTTTTAATAAGAAAAGAAGAAGAAAAGCCTATAAAAACTAAGGTGACTGAAAAAGAAATAACAGTTAGCGATAGAAAAAAAAGTATTCGAAATATTATACTTTTAAAAAAAAGATTATCCTTTTATGAGTTGTTTGAAGATTATAGTAGAGAATATATTGTAGCCACGTTCTTAGCTGTATTAGAAATGGTAAAGGAACAAGAATTATTAATTAAGCAAGAGAATAATTTCTGTGATATTATATGTGAGGTGATTAGATGAATAAAGTGGCAGTATTAGAAGGATTACTATTTGTTATAGGAGAAGATGGTCTAAGTTTAGAACAAATAGTAGATATTTTAGAAATAAATAAAGAAGAAGCAAGAGAACTTATAAAGGCATTAAAAGAAAATTATGAAAATGATTCAAGAGGATTAAGAATTGATTTTCTAGGTAATAAATTAAAATTAACTACTAAAAGGGAACATAAGGATTTTTATAAAAAGTTAATAGTAAACAAGGAAACTAATTTTTTAAGTAGGTCTTCTTTAGAAACTCTTGCTATTATTGCTTATAACGAACCAATAACGAGAGTACAAATTGATGAGTATCGTGGAGTATCAAGTGTTCAGATTATAAGAAAGTTAGTAGCTAAAGGACTTATTAAGGAAGCTGGTAGGAGTAATATCGCTGGAAGACCGATTTTATATGAAACCACTACAGAATTTCTAGATTATTTTGGATTATCTTCAATCAAAGAGCTTCCTGATATAAAAGATTTTATTAAAATATCAGAACAATCATTCAATGAAGAAATAGATCTATATCATTCAAAATATAGTGATAATAATAGTAAATAAAATTTTGAATAAATTCTGTGTGAGTTACTTATCTACGATAAATATATTAGAGAGATTGAGAGAGTGTAAAAAACTTTGTGTAAAGTTACCTACCTATGGTAATAAAGATTAATTGAGATTGGTTAATTCAATCTCTTTTTGATAATCTAATGTTATCATAATTTTAAATAATCAGAATATATAATATTTTATTTATTATATATCATATTAGATTTGTATATATAGTAGTTTTCTTTATATTTTTAGTAACTAAATTATATATTTAGCCTATTAGTAAAATTAAAGAGCACTATCTCTAGTCCTCTTTATAATATTATTAATAGCTTCCTTTTGATAATACTATTTAGTATTGAAATCTATAATATTGGAGTTTTCAAAGTATAATTACCAAATAACGATTGCAAAACGTGTAGCATAAGCTTTATGAGCACCATTATCATTAGCATAATAGTAAAATGGTCCCTGACCATAATCTAAATTAGCAAATGAATGTCCACCACGAGCAATCCAGGGACCACTACTAGCATATGAAAGACCATAATAATTATTATAAAATCCTGAAGTTCCATCTGCAATCATTGCATCACCCTTTATACTAGTTGTAGTATTTTTATATAAATTATAATATCTTCTAGCTGGCAAGCTACTAAATCCTGATGTTAGTGTCGAATTATAATAATTTCCCATTACAGTTTCACTTTTTCCTCCTGAAGTATCATATATTCCATATATGGTTCCTGTGGTACTTGCTCCTGT
>CAJTKB010000063.1 GCA_910576925.1 uncultured Bacilli bacterium
AAATTTTTCCGCTTATGTTTCAACAAATTCAAGACATTTTCAAATACTATTGACACATTATGTTGAATGAAAGGAGATGCTGAATTTGAATTTCTTTTTTAAAATATTATCAGTCCCTGTTATTATGGGATGTGCAACTGTTGGTACAATAGGAATGCTTAAACTAATAAAAAAAACAAATAAAGCAGATGAAAACGGAAACTTTAAAGAGACATCCTTTGAAAAGAAAATAAATGAAATCAAAATAAAAAAGTAGAATTCATTTACATTTGATAATAGAAAATAATGATATGTAAATTGATATATGAAGTATAAAAGATGGTAGGTGTTCAGTCATTTACCATCTTGTTTTATCAAAAATATTAACTAAAACATTTTTGATAACAAATAATTCGTTATAAATCAACAAAAATGGAGCCTTTCGACTCCTTCTTGGAGGACCTCTCATTTGAATTTATTTAACATAAAAATCTTTTAAAATATATCTGTATATACATATTTTTTATCATCCTTTATCATTTTTTTAATTTTTACGAGGTAAATACGAGGTAAAATTTATTTTCCTATTAAAACATGATTTTAATATCAGTATAATTACTAGCAAATATAATATATTTATATTAATGTTATTTGATATTTTTTCTATATAATACTTTTTGAAGAAATAATTACTTCTTTTTTTCAATAGTTATTTCTAAACCATGTACTTTAGCAATTTTTAATAAAGTTTTAATGCTATACCCTGTTTCACCTAATTCCAGTCCTTGTATAGTTCTCTCAGCTTTACCTATACTTTTTCCAAATTCCTTTTGTGTTAACTCTGTCCATTCTCTAATAATCCTCATAATATCTTTAGGTTCATACTCATTAGCCTTTATTTTCATATTTTCCTCCATATTTTCTTATAAAGCAAGAATACAGTAGAAAAGCTTAAAAGAAGTTCTTTCACGTGAGTTTTTCACGTGATTATTATGTAGAAAATCCACTTATTTATGATAAAATAATTTAGAAAGGTGAGAAAAAATGGATGTTACAATCTTGTAAAGAAATTATAAAAAACTATATAAAAAAACTGGGGTAAGGCCTCCAACTTAAGATGAAGGAATAGCAATATTAAGACGTAGTGGAGAATATTATATGATTTTTATTCGCTCATACGCAAAAATACAAGGAGAAAAGGAGTTAGCAAAAATATTTTTATATTAGGACTATATTGATACTCAATCACTATAAAAAATTGAGTAGCTAATGGTATCAAATTAATTAATAATTAGTTATGGAAAATAAAAATATGAAAGCAAAAAAAGTTAATGATTTTGATAATAAACATAGTAAATTAAATTCAAAAAAGAAAGAGGAGAACTATTACGATTCGAAATATCCATCCAACAATAAAATAAATGCAGAAGAAAAAAGAATTGGTAGACTTATTCTTTCAAGTAAAAAGTGGGAAAATGTAATTAACTTATCATACGAAAATGATATTTATTCAAAAATAATTCCAGAATTAAGAAAAGATGAAACAATTATTTTTATGAGAATTATTTCATATATGACATTTTTTCATTATGATATATTATCATTTGAAAGTTCTACTATAATTTTAGAAAAATGGTATTAAAAAAGACTTGCATATATAACTCAAAATAGTGTTTAGATAAGGAATAAGTATTAATAGCTCGAGTCTGTAAATAAAACTGTGTAAATAGGATCTCTCCATGATAAAATAGAAGAAA
>CAJTKB010000064.1 GCA_910576925.1 uncultured Bacilli bacterium
CAACAAATGATGAATATAAGAAAATGCAAAAATTATCAGTAACACTTAATAATGTCGATACTGAATTACAAGAAAATAGAGAAAAAATTGAAATACTAACTGAAAACAATAATGCTTTAAATATCAAAGTAAAATCATTAGAAAAGAAGATTGATAAACAAGAAGATGAAATAGATGATTTAAGGGAAGAAAATTCTAAATTAAAACAGACAGTCAATTATTTTGAAAACTTATTCAGTAGATTAGTAAGTTTTATCAAGAAACGAATCTTTGGAAAAGAAAAGGATCGAGAAGATTATATGCATTTTTCTAAGGAACTTTATGAACATGGAATATTTAGTGATGAAACAATAGAAGATATTAGAGATGATTATAAACTTGCTAAAGAACACGATAATGATAAAGATAAAAATAAAGATGATTATGAGATAGGTTTTTAACGATAATTATTAGATTATATGGTAAAATTGTATTAGATATTTATAAAAAATTCAAAATTAGAAAGGAGAAAACATATGAAAAATAATATAATAAAATCCGAAATGGATGTTAAGGGTAGTAAAATAAATGTAGTTAGAGTTAATGGATATGAGTACATTTCATTAACTGATTTAGCAAAAACACAAAATGATGAAGCACCAGCAGATGTTGTTAAAAATTGGCTTAGAAATAAGGAAACACTTTCTTTTTTAGGAGTATGGGAAGAATTAAATAACGAAAATTTTAAAGTAGTCGAATTCGACCAGTTTAAAAATCAGGCAGGAAGACATGCTTTTACTATGTCTCCTCAAAAGTGGATTAGAGAAACAAATGCTATTGGGATTATTTCTAAATCAGGAAAATATGGTGGTGGAACTTTTGCAAGAAGTGATATTGCTTTTGAATTTGCTAGTTGGATTAGCCCTGAATTTAAATTATATTTGATTAAAGAGTTTGAAAGGTTAAAAAAGAACGAAAGCTATCAAAATAAAATTGAATGGCATGCAAATAGAATATTATCTAAATTGAATTATGTAGTTCATACAGATGCCATAAAAAAATATATTGTTCCTACTTTAACAGAACAACAAATTAAATTTATATATGCAGAAGAAGCAGATGTATTAAATGTTGCCTTATTTGGTATGACTGCTAAAGAATGGCGAGAAAGTAATCCTGAACTTGCTAAAAATGGTAATATGAGAGATTATACTGATTTATTACATTTAATTATTTTAAACAATTTAGAAAATTCTAATGCTGAACTAATAAGAATGAATATAAAACAATCTGACAGATTAATTCAATTAAATGAATCTGCTAGAAATCAAATGGATGCACTAAAAAATAATAAGAATATAAAAGAGTTAGAATTGTTACAACAACAAGTAAATGAAGACAATAAGTATCTATTAGAAAATAAATAGGTTTGAGTTTCGGTAAAATTTAGAAACAAACAAAAAAATGAATTTGTGTTTATCCACAGATTCACTTTTTTGTTTTAAAATTAAGGAAAAACCTTCCAAAACTTAGTATAATATAATTGAAAAAAACTTTTTTACTAAACAAAAAATATGGAGGTGTTTTCCTATGAATAATTATACTATGGAATGTTATGAAACGAAAAGAGAAATTTTAAATTTTTCAAAAAAGTGTTAATTGAAAAACGAAGTTGGACACTAAAAATAATTGTGTCCAAGTTAGTATT
>CAJTKB010000065.1 GCA_910576925.1 uncultured Bacilli bacterium
TTAAATTTCAAAAAAAACAAAGAAATGCTGATATTGCTTGATATATCACTGCATTTTTAACGTTAGTGTATTATTAAATTGAAAGAAAAAGTAGTGCGGTTGTCATACGATTGATTCGTATAATGTATCTTATGTAAAGTAACATATAAAAAAGAAACTGCCTAGCAAATGCTAAGCAGTTCTCAAACAAGCTAAACCATGCTATAATTTATTCAGGCAATGAATGAATTATTAATCAAACAATTGGGCTGAGAGTTTAGCAATAGTGCTTCTTGTTTCTAGTGTACTACCAATACACCACCAGCCAAGCACATTAAAGGACTCCTTCAAGAGAAATCATCTCTATTGTTTGAGCTAGTGGACTGATAGGCAGTCCACTTTTTTATTATACCAGGTTTATTATTCACTTTAGTAGATTGCTTGAATATATAAAATATTTTATTTCTAAGATTACAACTTACTAATACTTTTTAGCTTATCGTTAATTAATTCAGCCAAGAGAATTAGTTGCTTTTTACTAGCTACTTCTTCAATGAAGTCCTTAGTTTTCTTGAATAATTTTTCTTTATCAGCATGTTTTTTTCTATATTCACGCATATATAGACGATTTTTTTCTTTTTCTTTTTCTATTTGCTCTTGAGCTTTAATATCTCCATTTGCTGCTGCAATTCTTTTAGCTTTACGTTTTTTTCGTTTATAATTACGTTGATATTCGGTTCTATCTTTAGTCAATGGTTCTAATCCTCTTTAGTCTTCTATTATTCATACTATTGCTTGTTTTTTTATTTATAATAACGGTATAATTAATATGATCTTTAGTGTGATGACTAAAGATACATTTTTCTTTAAATTTAAGGAAAATGATGATTGGTTAGGGTTCAACTTAGGTTGAATCCTTTTTATATACAAAAGCGCCTTGATATATCAAGGCGTTTTTTGTTTAATCAAATAACAGTTTTCTTACTTTTGATGATCCACAGCTAAGACCAAATACAAAACAAATTAAAGCTATGAATATAATATCGAATGTCATAATAATTTCTCCTTAAATATAAAAATGATGATTGGTTTGTAAGTTATCCTTTAACTTACGTATACTATTGTATACTTACATAATTAGTGTGTCAACTATTTTTGCACAAAATAAGAATAATACAATATACTTGCAAATGATTAAAGTTATGGAATTAGGAAATAAGAAGGTGCTAAACTTCCACGGGCCATTACATAGGAAAAATACATTATATCGTTAGATATAATTTTGTATTTTTTAGCAAAATAATTACCTACAGCATTAGAGCCAGCAAAGAGATCTAAAAAAGTATTCTCTGAACCATCTGTATGCTTATTTAAAACCTCTTCAATCTTACCAACAATGTTCTTTTTACTGCCAATAAACCGCATTTTGATCCACATCCTACTCCTTTCTAAAGCTTGTAGAGAGCAAAGAAAAACACCTCATAATATTAGTAAAAGCTAATAACTATGAGGCGTTACATTATTTATTTTTTTGCTGTCTATCTATCTAAATCTTGATCAGATGACATATTTTTAA